>CAMWJM010000022.1 GCA_947174575.1 uncultured Alistipes sp.
CCCGTTCGCTGCAGCAGCGCATGCAGCGGCTGCGGGCGCATGCGGCGGTTGCGCGCCAGGAGGCCGAGGCCGCCGCTACGCGCTTCGCCCAGTCCTCCTCGGCCTACGAAAACGCCCTCGATCTGCTGAAAGACACCCGGATCGATGCCCCGTTCGCCGGTGTGATCGAAGCCACCTATGTCGACAGTTACGAGCGCGTGCAGGCCGGGCAGGCCATCGTGCGGCTGGTCGATCCGCGCACTTCGACCGTCAAATTCACCATGCCCGAACGGGGCCTGGCGTCGTTGTCCGATACGGCCGTGCGTTTTTGGGTCGAGTTCGACAATTACCGTGGCGTGCATTTCGCCGCCCGGCTCAAGGATTACGCCCGCACTTCGTCCGATGCCTATGGATTTCCCGTGTCGTTGACCCTCGAAGGGGTCGACACGGCGCGTTATGTCGTTTCGCCCGGCATGTCGTGCACCGTCACGCTGTTCGTTCCCGATCCCGTGCAGGGGGCCGTGTCGTTGCCTTTGTCGGCGATCTATGCCCCCACCGACGGGGGTACGTATGTGTGGGTCGTCGGCCCCGACGATCGGGTCGAGCGCCGCGCCGTGACGCTCGGCGAGCCGTTCGGCACCGATCGGGTGATGATCGACAGCGGCGTCGATCCGGGGCAGCGGGTCGTCGCGGCGGGCGTCTATCGCCTGCAATCGGGCCAGAAGGTGCGGATCTTGAACTGACAGGGCCATGACGCTTCCCGAATATTCGTTGCGCAATCCCAAGGTGGTGTGGTTCTTCCTGCTGGTGCTTCTGGCGGGCGGAATCGCCGGATTCCTCACGCTGGGCAAGAAAGAGGACTCGGTCTTCGTCATCAAGAGCGCTTCGCTCCTCTGCTCCTACCCGGGCGCAGCGCCGCAGGAGGTCGAAAAATTGATCACCGAGCCGATCGAGCGCGAGGTGCAGTCGATGCGCCGCATCCATAAAATCACCTCCGAATCCACCTACGGACTCTCGAAGATCCTCGTCGAGTTGGATCCCGCCACTTCCGCCGGCGAGATTCCCCAGCTGTGGGACGAGTTGAGGCGCAAGACGCTCGACGTCCGCCCGAAGCTGCCCGCCGAAGCCTCGGCGATCACCGTCGCCGACGATTTCGGCGATGTCTACGGCATCTATTACGGGTTGTCGGTCGACGACGGTTTCTCGTGGGACGAGCTGCGCGAGTGGGCGCAGCGCTTGAAAACCGCTTTGGTGACGGTCGAAGGGGTGCAGAAAGTGACTCTGTTCGGCGAGCAGACGCCCGTGGTCGACGTCTATGTCGGTCTGTCTACGCTGGCCAACTTCTCGATCCGGCCCGAAACGATCCTCGCCACCGTGAGTCAGCAGAACGCCGTGGTCGACAGCGGCGAGAAGCAGGCCGGAGCGCTCGAAATCCGCATCCTCGAAGAGGGCGCCTACGATAGTCTCGACGACATCGCCGACCAGCTGCTGTTCGCCCCCTCGGGCAAGCAGTACCGTCTGGGCGACATCGCCCGCGTGGAGCGGGGTTATGTCGAGCCGCCGCAGACCCTAATGCGCGTCGACGGCCGCCGGGCCGTCGGCATCGGCATCTCCACCGAACAGCGGGCCGACGTGGTGAAGACCGGCGACCGCATCGCCCGCGTGCTCGACGCTCAAGTCGCGCGCATGCCCTTGGGTATGGAGTTGACGGTGCTCTATCCCGAAAACCGCATCGCCCGCGAGGCCAACGCCGCGTTCATCCTCAATCTGGCCGAATCCGTCGCTATCGTCGTGGCGATCATCATGCTCGTCATGGGGTTCCGGGCCGGGGTGTCGATCGGCAGCTCGCTGCTGTTTTCGATCGGCGGCACGCTGCTGCTCATGCAGTTTCTGGGCGAGGGACTCAACCGCACTTCGCTGGCCGGCTTCATCATCGCCATGGGCATGCTGGTCGACAATGCCATCGTCGTCACCGACAACGCCCAGCAGGCCATGCTGCGGGGCGTCGAACGGCGGCAGGCCGTCATCGACGGGGCCGTCGGGCCGTGCTGGAGTCTGTTGGGTGCCACGCTTATCGCCGTTTTTTCGTTTCTGCCGCTCTATCTCGCCCCGTCGTCCGTGGCCGAGATCGTCAAGCCGCTGTTCGTCGTGCTGGCTTTGTCGCTGTCGCTCAGCTGGGTGCTCGCACTCACGCAGACGCCTTTGTTCGCCGGATTTCTGCTGCGCGCCGAACCTCGTACGGGCGATCCCTACGACACGAAATTCTACCGGGCGTTCGACCGTCTGCTGGCCCGGCTGCTGCGACATCGGTGGCCCGTAGTCGCCGGGGTCGTCCTCCTTTTCGGTCTCTCGCTCGTGGTCATGGGGCGTCTGCCGCAGAATTTCTTCCCGTCGCTCGATAAGCCTTATTTCCGCGCCGATGTGCTTCTGCCCGAGGGCTTCTCCATTCGCGAGACCGAGCGCAACCTGTTGCGTATGGAGCATTGGTTGCAGGAGCAGCCCGAGGTCAGGCATGTGTCGGTGACGATGGGCGCCACGCCTCCGCGTTACTATCTGGCCAGTAGCAGCGTGTCGCTGCGGCCCAATTTCGGCAACATCCTCGTCGAACTGCACGACAAGCGGCAGACCGAAGCCGTCGAAGCGCGGTTCAACGCTTATGTCGTCGACTCTTTTCCCGACGTGTGGCTGCGTTCGTCGCTGTTCAAGCTCTCGCCCGTGCCCGACGCCGCTATCGAGTTCGGATTCATCGGCGACGACATCGACACCTTGTGCCGGCTTGCGGCGGCCGCCGAGCGGATCATGTGGCACACGCCCGGCGCCGTCAACATCCGCAACAGCTGGGGCAACCGCGAGCCGACCTGGCTGCCCGTCTATTCGCAGATGAAGGGCCAGCGCATCGGCATCGCCCGCAGTCAGATGGCCCGGGGCATCACCATCGCCACCCGGGGCTATGCGTTGGGCGAATACCGCGAGGGCGACCGGTTCATGCCGATCCTGCTCAAAGACGAGAATATCGGCGACTACAACCTCACCAATCTGCAGGCCTTGCCGATCTTCGCCCCCTCGGGACGCGTGTTTTCGCTCGACCAGGCGGTCGAGGATTTCCGTTTCGACTTCCGGCAGGGCACCGTCGAGCGCTACGACCGGCAGCGGGTGATGAAGGCGCAATGCGATCCCGCCCGCGGGGTCAACACCATGCAGTTGTTCGCCGCCTTGCGCGACTCGATCGGGCGCAGCATCGTGTTGCCCGACGGCTATGCGCTCAAGGTTTTCGGCGAGCAGGAGAGTCAGGAGGAGTCCAACCGCGCGCTGGCTCGGTATATGCCGTTGACGCTGGTGCTGATCTTCATCGTGCTGCTGCTCCTGTTCCGCAACTACCGCGAACCGCTCGTCATCCTCTCCATGATCCCGTTGATCTTCATCGGCGTGGTGCTGGGACTGGTTGTCACCGGCAAGATGTTTAATTTCTTCTCGCTGCTCGGACTGCTCGGGCTGGTGGGCATGAACATCAAGAACGCCGTGGTGCTCGTCGAGCAGATCGGACGATCGAGAAGCGCCGGCGTCGCGCCCTACGAAGCGCTTGTTTCGGCCACCCGCAGCCGCATCGTCCCCGTGACCATGGCTTCGGGCACCACGATCTTGGGCATGCTGCCCCTGCTGTTCGACTCGATGTTCGGGGCCATGGCCGCCACCATCATGGGCGGACTCTTCGTCGCCACGTTGCTCACCATATGCGTGCTGCCGGTCGTATATGCTATATGTTACCAGATTCGCGAATCATGAAACGGATGATTTTCAGGCCCTTTTTCTCGTCCCGGCCAAGTCCGGGCAAACTCGTCTCTGCACTCGGCTTATCGAAAATATCGATCTTCTTGCTTTGTCTCGTGTTTTCGCGGCCGCTGGCGGCGCAGATCCGTATAGACGACTATCGGCAGTCCGTGCTGGACTACAGTCGGCAGCTCAAGGCTGCCGGGGCGCGTCGGGTCGCTGCGGCCGAAACGATGGGGCAGGCCCGCACGGGCTATTTGCCGCGGCTCGCTTTGGAGGGGAGTTTCACCGCCACGGTGCATCGCTACGACGATGTGAAGCCGTGGACATTCAGCGTCCTGCCGCAGTTGGTGCAAGTCGTCTATGGCGGCGGCTCGGTGCGCGCGGCGGTCGCCACGGCCGAGTCGGGCTACGAAATCGCCCTTTGCGACGAGGAGTTTTCGCGCCTGGAGGTGCGCTATGCGGCCGATTACGCCTATTGGAACCTTTCGGCCATGGAGCTTTATGCCGCCGCCATGCGGCAATATGTGGCTTTGATCGAGTCGCTCAAAGAGGTGGTCGACCGGCGTTTCGCCGAAGGGTATATCGCCAAAGGCGACGTGTTGATGATCGACGCCCGGTTGAGCGAAGCCCGTTACGAGGAGGTCTCCGTGCGGCAGCGCGCCGAAGTGGCGCTGCACGATTTCAACATCCTGCGCGGGGCCGATGCCGCGGCCGAGGTGGTTTTGGTCGACGGGGTGCGCGATTCGTTGCCCATGCCGCAGCGTATGGCGCCGACCGAAGCCGTCGTGCGTCGTCCCGACTATACCGGGGCGCTTTTGCGCTCACGGCAGGCCGATGCGGCGATCCGTGCAGCCCGCGCGCCCTTCAATCCTCAGGTGAGCGTCGGGCTGGGCGGTTCGTGGCAGCCCTATTCGCCCAACCGCACCGGCTCTACGACCCTCGACGGCTCGGCGTTCGTCAAACTTTCGGTGCCGATTTTCCACGGGGGCGAGCGTCGCCGGGCGGTCGGAGCCGCCCGGGCCTTGCAGGTCGAGAGCGAGTGGAACGCTGCGCAGCTCTACGACGATATCGTGCGCGAGGAGATCGACGGCTGGACGGCCCTCGTGCAGAGCCGCGCGCAGGTCGATGCCTCCGGCCGCAGTCTGCGGATCGCCGGCGAAAACCTCGATTTGAGCACCTATTCTTATGGCGAGGGGCTGGTGACGATCCTCGACGTCCTGCAGGCGCAGTTGAGCTGGATTCAGCTCTACACCAACGATATAGACGCCCGCTACAACTACGCCATCGCTATCGCCGACTACCGCCGCATCACCGCGGCGGAGTGACCGCCAACTACTCTGAACTACCGGAGCGGGGCAGTTTTCATTTCACGGCTGTTGTCTCCGGCTCTGTGCTGACGATCGCTATTTCGTGGCTCACGGGGGCTATCTTGCGGAGCATCTGCGTCATGCCGCAATACTTCTCGTGGGTCAGCGTCAGCGCCCGGCTCGCTTTCTCCTGCTGGTCGTCGGCGCCGCACTCCACGTTGTAGACCGCATGGAACGAGCGGAAGATGCTTTCGGCCTGCACCTGCTCGGTATTCAGTTCTCCCGAATAAGTGATTTCCAGCCTCTTGGGCGTCACTCTCATCCGCTCCATGAGCATCATGGCCGTCAGGCCCGAGCATTTCGCCGCCGCTGCGAGCAGCAGCGCTTTCGGGTTCAGATCGCTGCACGCGGTATCGCCGGCGATGCGGAATTCGTGGTTGTCGGTCAGCTCGACCGTCGTTTTCTCGATCATGATTCGCAATTTTTCGTGTTATTCGATTCCTCGCCGGCAAATTTCGTTCCTCGAAGATACTTCGGCCTCGGCAATGCACAAATAAATTTGGCTCTTCGTATCTTTGGCTGCGCCCAAGATACTCTTGCTCGGCAAAATGCAAGTGAGCAAATTTGTTGTTGCATTTTTGCAGGACACTCAATACCTTTCACTTTTTACCTTTCACCTTATTTTTCGTATCTTTGCCCTATCTTTTGAAAATTCACCTTATGCGGAGGTTCTTTCTTGCAGGATTCTTTTTGTTGTGCGGCTCTTTGGGCGCTGCGGCGGTGCCCGACGGCCCGCAGCCATATATCGACCGGGGACGGGAGTTGTTCGACTTCGGACGTTGGAGCGATGCCCGGCACGAGTTTCTCATCGCCCGCGAGAAGCTCGACCCCACCGACCGGTCGGGCAGCGAGGAGATCGATTTCCTGCTGGCAGCCTGCGCCGTGGAGCTGGGCAGCGACGATGCCGAGGGGGCTTTGCGCCGCTTCATCATCCGGCATCCCGGTTCGGTGCACAACAACGACGCGTTTTTCGCCTTGGGGTCGTATTATTGCGCCCGCGGCGACATGCGGCGTGCCCGCGAATCGTTCGCCGCAGTCGACTATGCGGCTTTGAGCGCTACGCGCCGCGAGCAGTTCGACATCCGCATGGGCTACGCCGAGTTCGCCGACCGCAATTTCGACCGGGCCTATCGCTATTTCGACCGCATCCCCAAGGAGAGCGAATATGCCGACCATGCGCTCTATTATAAATCCTATATCGATTATCTCCGGGGCGATTACGACCGGGCTAAGCAGGGCTTTCTGGCCTTGCAGCATAGCGAGGCCTATGGCGAGCTGATGCCCTATTACCTGCTGCAGATCGAGTTCCACCAAGGCGATTACCGGTATGTGATCGACACGGGCGACGAGCTGGCCCGGCGTGCCGTGCCGCGGCGGCGCGCCGAGTTGCACCGCGTGATCGCCGAGGCGTGTTTCCGGCTGGAGGATTTCGCCGCGGCGCTCGATCATCTGCGGGCGTTCGAGGAGGCCGGCGGCGAGTACGACCGCGAAACCGACTATCTGTGCGGTTTTTCGCTCTACCGCACGGCCCGTTATCCCGAGGCTGCCGAGCACCTGCGCAAAGTGTGCGGCGCCGAGGATGCGTTGACGCAGAACGCTTCCTATCATTTGGCCGACTGCTATTTGCGGGCCGGCGATAAGCAGGCTGCCATGCAGGCGTTCGCCATGGCTTCCGACGAGCGGTTCGACGCCGCGGTGGCCGAGGACGCGTTGTTCAATTATGCCAAGTTGCAGTACGAGTTAGGCGGCGGGACGTTCAACGGCGCGATCAACCTGTTGAGCCGCTATGCGGAGCGTTATCCCTCCTCGCCGCGGGCCGACGAGGCGCGGGCTTTGCTGATCGCCGCCTACTACAATTCCCACGATTACGATGCCGCCTACCGGGCGATCAAGGCTTCGCCTGCCGCCACCGCCGACATGCGCGCCGCCTTGCAGCGGATCGCCTATTTCCGCGGGCTGGAGGCCTACGAAGCCGGCGACCTGAAGGGCGCCCGGCGCTGTCTGGAGGAGTCGGCCGCGGTGAACGTCAGCCCCAAATACACGGCGCTCAGCGCGTTCTGGCAGGGCGAAATCGCCTTCGCGCAGGGCGATCATGCCGTTGCTGCAGCCAAATACAATGCCTACCTCGCCCGTGCTCCCCGTTCGGAGCGCGAATATGCTTTCGCCTGGTACAACTTGGGTTATTGCTCTTTCGCCCGGAACAATCTCGCGCGGGCCGGCGAGGCGTTCCGGAAGTTCCTCGGGGTTTATCCGCATAAAGATCGCTATGCGGCCGACGCCCACAACCGTTTGGGCGACGTTCTCTATGCCGGGCGCGATTTCGAGGCGGCGGTGGGGGAGTATGCCCGGACGATCGCGCTGGCGACCCCCGAGAAGCATTATGCCGCTTACAAGCGGGCTTTGGCGCTCGGACTGCTGGGGCGTACGGAGCAGAAGCTCCGGGCCTTGCAGCAGATTGCCGCAGCGCGCGACGGCGACTATGCCGACGCCGCTTCCTACGAGTTGGGCCGCTTCTACATCGAGCAGGAGAGCTATGCGCAGGGCGCCAAGCAGCTGGAGACGTTCCTCGCCGACTATCCCTCGTCGCCCCGGCGGGTCCAGGCGCTCTCCGATCTGGGTCTGGCCTACCTCAATCTGGGCGACCGCAAGCAGTCGTTGCACTACTACGATATGGTCGTCGCCGCTTCGCCGCAGTCGTTCGAGGCGCGCGGGGCCATGCAGGGCATCCGCGACATCTATGTCTCGGCCGGCGATGTCGACGGTTATTTCGACTATGCCGCCAAAGTCGGCATGGAGAGCGACCTGACCGCCTTGTCGCGCGACTCGCTTTCGTTCGCTGCCGCCCAGAAACTCTATCTGGCCGACCGGCACGAAGTGGCGGCCAAGTCGCTGCGCAGTTATGTGAAAAGCTATCCCAAGGGGAGCTATAAGGTCGAAGCGCTCTATTATTTGAGCGACTGCTACCTGCGTCTCGGCCAGCGCCGCGAAGCGATCGAGACCCTTTCTTCGTTGTCCGATCTGGGTGTAAACCAGTACTCCGTCACCGTGTTGGAGAAGCTCTCCGAGATGACTTTCGCCGACCGGCTCTACGACCGGGCCGCCAAGGCCTACCGCCAGCTTTACGATGTCGCGCCTACGGCTGCCGACCGGCAGAAAGCCATGCTCGGCTATGTGCGGGCCACGGTCGCCGGCGGCGATGCCCAGCGGATCGAAGCCATGGCCGCCGATGTCTGCGCCCATTCCGATGCCGGCGCCGAGGCGTTGCGCGAAGCGCGCTTCGCTTGGGCCGAGCAGTTGCGTACGCGCGACAAGCGCGATGAGGCTGCCGCACACTACCGCCGACTCGCTTCCGAGGTGCGCACCCGCGAGGGTTCGGCCGCGGCCTACTACCTGATCGAAGACCTCTTCGCCCAAGGGGATATGGAGGGCGCGGAGAAGGAGATTTTCGCCTTCTCGGAGCGCGGGCCGCAGGCCTATTGGCTGGCCAAAGCCTTCATTCTGCTGGGCGATGTCTATGTGAGCAAGGGCGACGTCTTCCAGGCCCGGGCTACCTGGCAGAGCGTGGCCGACGGCTATTCGCATGCCGATGACGGCATCGTCGAGGAGGCCCGGGCGCGTATCCGAAAATTGAAATGAGCATGAAAAGATTCCTCCTATTCGCCGCCGTCGTCTCGCTGCTGCCGTGGGGCGCGCGGGCGCAGGTCGCCAAGCAGGTCGAGGTGACCAAGGCCTATGTCCCCAGTCTGGAGAGCGCCGCGAAGCTTCCCGTGCAGCCCCTCATGACCGACACGGTGAAGATGTATCCCGAGTTCGATTACGCCATCACACCGCTGCCCATCGGCATGGAACTGCAGGTGCGGCCCCTGCGTCCGGCGTCGGTCACTTATTGGGAGTTCAACCGGCCGCGGACGTTCTACCTCAAGGCCGGCGCGGGGTATCCGCTCAATTCGCTGGTGGATTTCTATGCCGCCACGCAGCATCCCGGCACGGGCTATGTCGTGGGCTACTTCAATCATCTGGGCCGCTATGCCGACATCCGCAACACCTACGGCAATAAGATCAATTCCATTCGTCTGGACAACCGGGCCGGCGCTGCGTTGGGCAAATACTTCGGGCGCCATACGTTGGAGGGTGAGGTGAGCTACGACAACCGGCTCTACCACCGCTACGGCGCTTTCCGGCCCAAGGCGCCGATGGTCGGCGGGGCGACTCCGCCCCGGTCGCTGGTCGACTACAGCGACGTGAACCTCGATTTGCGGTTCGGCGACGATTTCCAGGATTTGAGCCGCTTCAACTTCGAGGTGCGGCTGCACGGCGACGCTTTCTTCGACCATTCCGATCTCGTGCGCAAGGCCTGGCAGAGCCGCTTGGGTGCCGGCGCCAAGGTCGGGCGGGCTTTCGGGCGTCACCGCTTCACCGTCGAGGGCGGCTACGAGTGGACCGACGGCCACCAGCGGGTGAAACGCTACGGCCAGCGGCTCGTCCATGCCGGCGCGCGGTACGGCTTCGACGGCGATCTGCTGCGTTTCGTGGTCGGCGCCGACTATTACCACGACAAGATTCTGGGCCGGGATCCCCGCAACTACGTCGTCCCGTTCGCCCGGCTCGATTTCGAGTTGGGCACCCGGCGTTTCAAACCGTTCGTCGAGCTGGACGGCGGGCTGCACGACAACAGTTTCCAGTCGCTTTCCCGGCAGAATCCCTATGTGGGCGGCGATGCGGTGCTTGCCGCCAGCTCGGTCGACTACAACATCCGCCTCGGATTGAGCGGCAAACTCTGGGACGACCGGTTCGACTATCGTGCTTATATCGCCTTTTCGATCCACGACAATCATCCCTATTGGTATGGCGTTTCCTATGGCGAGCCGCAGATCGGAGCTTTCTCGGGCGTCATGATGCCCGCACTGGCCCGACAGACGGTCACGTCGTTCCACGGCGAGGTCGTTTATCGGCCCTGGAGGTTCCTGTGCATCGATCTGGGCGTGCATGGCTATCTCTACAACGATGAGGGATTGTATCTCTATGGTTCGCGGGTCGAGTTGGCCCATGGCGAGCCGCAGTTCCGCACCCATGCGGGCATCCGCTACGAGGGCCGCAAGATCGCTTGTGGTGTCGGCGTCCGCGCCCGGAGCAAACGGTGGTGGTCGCTGCTCGTGCCGCAGGAGGGCATGCCGATGCAGGAGGGCTTCGGAGCGCCGTTCTGCGTCGATCTGGGTGCCGATTTCGAGTGGCGGATTTCGAGCCGCGTCTGCGTCTTCGCCGAGGGCTGCAACCTGCTCGACCGCAAGCTCTACGAT
>CAMWJM010000023.1 GCA_947174575.1 uncultured Alistipes sp.
TAGCGCACCTCGACGGTCGCCGTATCGCCCACGGCGAGCGGCCGCACGTAGTGCACCTGCAGGTCGACCACCGGCGCCGTATATCCGCTCGCGTAGATCTCCATGTAGCCGATGCCGCCGTAGCGCCGCCCGAAAGCCTCGCGTCCGTCCTCGAAATAACGCACATACTCGCCGTGCCACACGATGCGCATCGAGTCGACCTCACTGAAGCGCACCCGCAGCGGGACAGTGTGCGTCAAGACCGGTTCGCCCGGCCGTCGCAAAGTTCTATTCCGCCGCATCGTCCAAAAATATCTTCAGCTCGCCTTCGGCCGCGACCTCGCCATCCACGCAAGTCGTCGCCTTCACCAACGAGACGTTGAACACCTCCTGCACCACCCGGATCGTCGTCTCCAGGCGGCTGCCCGCCGGAGGAAACGCCGCGACCCGGAACCGGCCGACCGAACCGATGTAGCCGAGCGCCACGTCGCGGCCCTGCTGCCGTGCGAGCCACCCGGCACGCGCCGCGGCCGACTGGGCCATGTGCTCGATCAAGCCGCACTCGGTGAGCCGCCCCTCCTCCCAAAAGAGGCATGCCGGCGCCACGACGAACTCCGTGTGCGACACGCCCTCGCCGTCGATCCCTCGGAAGCGGTCGACCAGCACCACCGGCGGCCGCTGCGGGATCAGCTCCAAGATCTCTACGCCCGTCTGCATACCACGATCGAATGGCCCTTGCCCAGGCCGTCGCATATCTTCTCGACCCGCAGCCCGGCCGCTTCGGCGCAGCGGATCATGTCGTCGGAGTGGTACATCTTGCTGTTGCCGTTGGCCAGCGCCGTGAAATAGGGGCTGGTCAGCGTCAGGCAGTAGGCCGCCGTCTCGAAACGCTGGCGATCCCAGAACGTCTCCATGATGCAGAGCCGCGTATCGCCGTCCATGGCCGCGGCGGCGCGCCGCAGGATGCTCCGCACCTGCTCCTCCGAGAAGCAGTCGAGGAACTGGCTCATCCAGATGACGTCGAACCGCTGCGCGGGGAATTCGGTCGCCTCGTCAAGCAGATCGGCGCCGTAGCCGCGGATGCGCTCGGCACCCGGCTGCCCGGCCGTTTGGGCACGCATCATCTCCAGCTGCTGGGGCAGATCCATGACGGTGACCTCCACTTCGGGATCGTGCGCCACGCACCGCATGGCCCAGCGCCCCGTGTTGCCGCCGACATCCAGCAGCGTGCGCACCTCGGAGCCGCCGCCGAAGACCACTTCCAGCGCCTCGGCGAACGATTCGTCCGAATAGTAGTGATCGAAGCCGAACCAGCTCTTTTTCACCTGTTCGGGCAGCTGCGAAAGACCCTCGTAGATGGTGGGCCACTCGCCGAAAACCTTCAGGCCCTCGGGTTTGCCGTGCTGCAAGGCTTCGTCCAAATGGAACAAACCCAAATAGTTGACGTCGTGGTTGAAGTCGAGGTTGGCCCGCACCATCGGGTCGTTCAGCAGGAACCACCCGGCTTTCGAGAGCCGGAAACGGTCGTCCGAGACCTTCACCGTGCCGATCGACAGCGAGGCTTCGAGCAACACCTGCGCGGCATACTCCGAGAGGCCGCATTGCCGGGCCGCCTCGTCGCGCGTCAGCCCCTGCGAAGCGTCGGAGAGGGCCTGCAGCACGCCGAACTTCAACATCGCACGCGACACCTGGAACACCACCGGAGCGAAAGCGATCTCCTGCGCCAGGCGCTGCGCCTCGGCGGCCGACTGCTTTTCGTGGGCGTAGCGCGCCTCCAAAGCCGGAAACAGATTCATAACATCACCTTTTTATTCGTCCCAAAAACGATAGAAATTGAACCACTGCCGCGGATAGCGCCGCACGACCTCCTCCAGCGAGGCGACGTAGCGGTCGATCAACCGCCGCTCGTCGCGCGTCTCCTCGGCCGGCACGTCCGTGAACAGGAAGCGGTATTTGCGGCCCCGCTCGCGCACGGCGTAGTAGAAGATCACGGGCTTGCGGCACTTCGAAGCGATCCGGAACGGGCCGCCCGGAAGCCGCACCCGCCCGCCGAGGAACTCCGCCGGCACGGCCGTCGCCGCATCCAAATAGCGGTCGCCGTTGAAGCAGACATATTCGCCCTCGTCCAAAGCCGCCTTGATCTGCAGCATGGCCGTCAGGGGGTCTTCGTTCACCGCGATGATCTTGTAGTCGGCCGCCCGGCCGCTCCGGGCCAGCACCTCCTTGATCCGCCGATGCTCGGCATCGAACATCACGATGTTGATCTTGCGGCCGTAGTGCCCGAAAAAGCCGATGCCGGCCTCCCAACACCCGACATGCGCGCCGATCATCACCGCGCCCGAGTGCGAAATAAGGTCGATGAAGCGGTCGTAGTTGTCGAATGCGAACCCGAAACGCCCGCCCGCCCCGCAGCGGAAAGCCATGCGGTCGATGAGCGTCTGCCCGAAGACGTAGTAATGGCGATACAACTCGACGGCCGAGCGGAGACGTCCGCAGCCCCGGCGGCGCCGGTTGTAGCTCCAGATCGCCGCAGTAGCTTTCGGTGCGAACGGAATGAAGTAGACCGCGATGACCGCCAGCAAGGCATAAGCGCAGCGAAGCCCCAGCACCCGAACGACGAAAGCGAAAAAGAGGTAGCCGAACCTCCCGCCCCGCGATTTACCGTTCCACCCGAGCCGGGCCGCTTCAGCCATCGATCTTCGAGTCGAGCAGCCGGTAGAAATCGGCGAACGTCGTCACGCCCACGAAATCGGGGCCTTTGAGCGTGACGCCGAAATTCTGATCGATCAACACCACGACATCCACCAGGTCGAGGCTGTCCAGCCCCAGCGTATCCTTGAGCGATGCCTCGGGCGAGATCAGCGCAGCATCGATTTCGAACTCTTCGGCCATGACACGGTTGACCTTTTCAATCATCTCTGCATTCATATCTATCTCTATTCTCTATGCGAATTTTTTTACGACAAGGGTCGAATTCGTCCCGCCGAAGCCGAACGAATTGCTCAAGAACAGGTCGAATGCCCGGTCGACGCGCCGGGCGGGAATTTCGAGCAGCGCCGATGCTTCGTCGGGCTGCTCGAAGTTGAGGTTCGGGGCGATGAAGCCGCCCTGCATCATCAGCATCGAGTAGACCACCTCGCTGGCGCCGGCCATCCACATTTCGTGGCCCGTCATCGACTTGGTCGAGGCGACATAGGGGCGATGCGAGCCGAACACCTCGTGGATCGCCAAGGCCTCGTTCCGATCGCCGATCGGGGTCGAGGTGGCATGGGCGTTGACATAGCCGATCTCGTCCAACCCTACGCCCGCGCAGCGGATCGCCATGCGCAGCGAGCGCACCGGCCCGTCGACATTGGGCACCGAGATATGCTCGCCGTTCGACGAGAAGCCATAGCCGACGACCTCGCCGAGGATCTGCGCGCCGCGCGCCACGGCCGACTCGTAACTTTCCAGTATTACGGTCGCAGCGCCGCCGCTGGGCACCAACCCGTCGCGGTTGCGGTCGAAGGGGCGCGACGCCTTGGCCGGCTCCTCCTCGCGCACGGAGAAAGCGCTCAACGCGTCGAAGTTGCCCACCGAATAGATGTTCACCTCCTCGGCACCGCCGCAGACGACGCGCTCCTGCAACCCCTGTTTGATAAGCAGGTAGCCCATGCCTATGGCGTGCGAACCGCTGGCGCAAGCGCCCGCGACCGTGAAGTTGATGCCCCGCAGATTGAAGATCGTCGAGAGGTTCATCGTCACGGTCGAGGTCATCGACTGGAAGATGTTGCCCGAGCCGACCAGCGCCGTGTTGCGCTTCTCGCGGATGATGTCGATGCCTGCGATCGTGGGTTCGGCGCAGCTGTCGTTGCCGTAGAGAATGCCCACCTCGTGAGCGGCCAGATAGTCGGCGTCCATGCCGGCCTGCCGCAGGGCGTCCGACGTGGCCATATAGGCGTACTGCCCCTGCTCCGAGAGGCTGAGGCGCTGCCGCCGGTCGAGTTTCCCTTTCAGATCGGGCACAGGCAGGATGCCGGTCAGCATCGACCGATAGCCCAGCTCCTTGCGGCGCGGATCGACGCCGATGCCCGAACGCCCCTCGTAGAGCGACCGCGACACCTCGTCGAGGCTCGTGCCGATGCAGGAGTAAATCCCCATGCCGGTGATGACGACTCTGTGATTCATCGTTCTTCTTCGCTTAACAGTAAATGCCTCCGTTGATGGAGATCACCTCGCCGGTGATGTAGGCCGCCTTGTCGGAGACCAGAAAGGCCACCAGATCGGCCACCTCGTCGGCCTGGCCGAAGCGGCCCGCGGGGATCGCTTTTTTCAGCTCCGCCTCGTCCAAATCGCCGGTCATGTCGGTGCTGATGAAGCCCGGAGCCACGGCGTTGACCGTGACGCGTTTCTTGGCGACCTCCTGGGCCAGGGCCTTGGTCGCAGCGATCAAGCCGCCCTTGGCTGCCGAATAGTTGGTCTGGCCGGGCATGCCCTTGATGCCGGAGAGCGAGACGATGTTGACGATGCGGCCCCATTTGGCAACGAGCATATCTTTCAGCAGCGGCTGCGTGACGTGGAAAAATCCGTCGAGCGACGTGGCGATCACCGACCGCCACTCCTCGCCGGGCATCCACATCATCAGGTTGTCCCGCCGGATGCCGGCGTTGTTCACCACCACCGAAATGTGTTCCCCGGGGTGCGCCTGCTGCCACGAGGCGACCGCCGCCTGCACGGCCTGCGCATCGGCGACGTCGAACGGCAGCAGCTCGCCGTCGGAACCCGCCGCACGCACCGCCGCCAAAGCCTCCTCGGCCGCAGCGCGGTTCGACGCATAGTTGATGACGATCCGGAAACCCGCTTCAGCGAGCTTGACCGCTATCGCGCGGCCTATGCCGCGGCTTGCGCCCGTGACGAGGGCATATCGTATTTGCTGCATCATTTCTCGGGATCGGTTTCGGACAACAGGGTCTGCAGACGCTCGATCTCCCGATACTTGGGCGTATCTTCCCGGAAAGCCGGCACGATTCCGCGCACCCGATCGTAGAGTCGGCGCGTCGCGGGAGCCAGCCGGTCGGCGATCGACAGACAGTCGACCGCCTGCACGAGCGCCATGAGGTGGATCGCCAGCACCTGCGAGCTGTTCTCGACGACGCGGCGGCACAAAAGCGCCGAGTTGGTGCCCATGCTCACGATGTCCTGGTTGTCGTTGTTGTTGGGGATCGAGTGCACGTACATCGGATTCGACAGAGTTTGGCACTCGGCGGTGGTCGACGTAGCCGTGAACTGCGAGGCCTGCAGGCCGTAGTTCAGCCCCAGCACGCCCATGTTGACGAACGGCGGCAGGATGCCGTTGATGCGATCGTGGAACAGATAGTTCATCTGCCGTTCGGCCAGCATGGTCATCTTCGTGACGGCGATCTTCAGCTTGTCCATCTCGAACGAAACGTAGTCGCCGTGGAAGTTGCCGCCGTGATAGACGTTCTTCGTCGCCGGGTCGACCACCGGATTGTCGTCCACGGCGTTCAGCTCCTCGACCAACACCCGCTCCGCGGTCCGCATCGTGTCGAGTACCGGCCCCAGAATCTGCGGGATGCACCGCAGCGAATAATAGGGCTGCACCTTGTGCTCGAACGTCGAAGCATGCTGCGTATGGTAGAGTTCCTCCTCGCGCCGCCGCAAACAGCGGCTGCCGGCCGCGATCGTGCGCATGCGGGCCGCGATCTCCCGCTGGCCCTCGTGATGCTTGAGCGCATTGAGCACCTCGGACATGAAGTCGTCGTACGACGAAGCGATTTCGTTCATCAACACCGAGGCGACGAGCGACCACGAGAGCAGCCGCTCGGCCGTCAGCAGATTGACCAGCCCGATGCCGGTCATGACGGCCGTGCCGTTGGTCACGGCCAGCCCCTCGCGCACATCGACCTCCAACGGTTTCAGGCCCGTTTCGGCCAGCACTTCGCCCGTCATCCGGCGCTCGCCCTTATAAAAGACCTCGCCTTCGCCGATCAATGCCAAAGCGATATGCGCCAATTGCACCAGATCGCCGCTCGCACCGACGCTGCCATGTTCGGGCACCACGGGGGTAATGCCGGCATTCAGAAAATCGGCTAACAGCTCGACCAGCTGCGGACTGACGCCCGAACGGGCCTGCACGAAAGTCTGCAGCCGGGCCAGCATGGCCGCACGCACGCAGACGACCGGCAGCGGTTTTCCGGCGCCGGTGGCATGGCTGCGAATAATGTTGTATTGTAGCTCTTTCAGATGGGCATCTTCGATCCGCCACTGGGCCATGGGGCCGAAGCCGGTGTTGATGCCGTAGATAACTTTCTCTTTCGAAAAATCCTTCAGAAATTCGTGACACGCCGCGATCTCCTCTCGGCAAGAGGCGGGGAGAACCGTCGGCTCGCCCCCATACAACACGCGCACGATATCATCGACAGATATGTTTTTACAAATATCCATGAAATATCTTCCGCTACTTCTTTCGATTCATCAGTCTGAAAATCGTTCAAAGGTAGCAAAAAAGATCGGTTCGTCCCATATTTCGGCCGAAAAAAATGTCCTGCGCGAACTCTGCGGCGCATCAATCTCTCTGCGACTCCGCCCGGGCCGCGATGCGTATGCTCCATTCGTAGAGCCAGTAGAGCGGCACGACGACCAGCACCAGGCTGAAGATGTCGGGCGGGGTGACGATCGCCGCCACGACCAGCAGCCCCACGAACGCATGGCGGCGATAGCGGCGCAGCCACTCGGCCGTCACCAGCCCCATGCGGGCCAGGAACCGCACCAGCAGCGGCAGCTGGAACACCAGCGCCGACGTCAGCGAAGCCGCGACCACCGTGGAGAGATACTGCCCCACGTCGATCATGTTGACGATGGCGGCGCTGGCCCGGTAGTTGACGAAAAAGCCGATCGACAACGGCGTAATGACGAAATAGCCGAAAAGCAGCCCTCCGAAGAAGAGCAGCGACACCCACCACACGAAGCGTCGGGCCGCGGCGATCTCGCGCGGAGTGAGCGCCGGCTTCACGAAGCGCCAGAACTCCCACAGCACATAGGGCACGGCGAGGGCCACAGCTGCGAGCAGCGAGATTTTCATGTGCAGGTTGAACTGCCCGGCCAGCGAAGTATTAATCAAGCGGAAGTCGAGCCTGGAAACGTCGAACACCGCAGGATCGAACGTCAGCGTCCACCCCGTCCGCGCATCGAGCCACGCGCACAGCGCCTGCAGCCACTCGCCGAAAGCCAGCAGCAGCCGGTTGGTGGGGAAATCGGCGCTCCGGGGGCCGAAAAGCACCTTGTCGATCACCAGCTCCTTGGAGAAAAACGCCGCCGCGCCGAGCACTGCGACGACTGCAGCGCTCCGCACCAAGTGGGGACGCAAAGCGGCCAGGTGATCCCAGAAATCCATTCCGGAATCCCCGGATGCTCCGGCATCGGGATGCGGCGAAGACGACGACATGGGCGGCCCGATTCGGGGGAACGCTCGCGCCCGCCGGCGAGTCCGCAGCATGCCGCGGCGCCGGTTGGGCGATCGTTCCCGGACGACTTATTTTTCGTCTTTCGGCGTCCGCTCCTGCTCGTCCGCGGGAGCGTCGCCGTTGACCGCATCCTTGAACTCCTTGACTCCGCGACCCATGCCCCGCATCAATTCGGGGAGTTTCCGACCGCCGAACAACAGCAGCACCACCAACACGATGACCAAAATCTGGCCATAACCGATCACACAAGGATAAAACATAGCTCGAAAATTTTATGCGAAGATACGAAAAGTCGAGCGCAGAAGCAAGCAATAGCTTGCTTCTGCCGAGACGGAGTATCTAAAACAACGTTTAAGATACGAAAAATAAAGTCAAAGGCGAAAGGCGAAAGATGAAAAGTAGTGCGTGTGCAGCATAAACTTGTTCTCTTTTGCCCAGCAGGAATTTATGCGCCGAAACAAACCGACGTTTGTTTCGGCGCACAAGTGTATTCGAATGGTGCGGTTATCGGTCGAAAGCCCGGCGGAAGAATCGCTCCATGCGGTCGAAGGGGATCGCGTCGAGGTTGTCGTAAAGGTCGGTGTGGTCGGCGCCAGGCACGATGAACAGCTCCTTGTCGTCGCCCCGAAGCCGCTTGTAGGCATCCTCGCTGAAGTAGCGCGAATGGGCCTTCTCGCCATGAACGAGCAGCACCGCGCTGCGGATTTCGTCGATATAGGTCATGATCGGCATGTCGACGAACGCCAGGGCCGCCGTCTTGAGCTTGCCGCCGTTAGAGTTGGGCGAACGACGGTGATAGCCGCGCGCGGTCTTGTAGTAGGCATGGTAGCGTTTGACGAACTCCGGCATGTCGTCGGTCACGGTTTCGACCACCCCGCCGTCGCGTTCATAGGAGCCGCTGCGGTACTCTTTCGTGCGCTGGTCGTTGAGCGACCGACGGAGTTCGTAGCGGGCATCGGCGCTGTCGGCGGCATCGAAATATCCGTTGGCGGTCACGCGGCTCATGTCGTACATGGTCGATGCGACGGTAGCCTTGATGCGGGTGTCGTTGGCTGCGGCGTTGAGCGCGAAACCGCCCCAGCCGCAGATGCCGACGATGCCGATGCGCCCGGGATCAACATCCTCGCGCGTCAGCAGGTAATCGACCGCCGCGCTGAAATCCTCGGTGCTGATCTCGGGCGAGGTGAGCGTGCGGGGTTCGCCGCCGCTCTCGCCGCAGAACGAGGGGTCGAACGCCACGGTCAGAAACCCGCGCTCGGCGAGCGTCTGGGCGTAGAGGCCCGACACCTGCTCCTTGACAGCACCGAAAGGGCCGCAGACGGCCAAAGCCGCGAGTGCGTCCCCGGCGTTCAACGGTTTATAAAGATCGGCAGCGAGTGTAATGCCGTAGCGATTATGGAAAGCGATTTTCGAGTGCTCCACCCGATCGCTCTGCGGGAAAGTCTTGTCCCACTCGGAGGTCATTTGCAAAGTATCCATAGTTTTTTTCATCGATCGCGGATTTTGAGTAATTTCGCAGTCCGAAAAGTTCAATCCCAATGAAAGACAAGATCGTTTCGTTCTGCTGGCAGCATCTGCTGCTGCTGTTTTCGTTGTTCATCATGACCGTGGGCGTGGCCGTCTGCCTGCGCTCCATGCTCGGGTCGAGCGTCATCAGCGTACTGCCCTACGTCTTCGAGACGGCCGGCGGTCGAGGACTGGTGCCTGCGCTGACCATCGGTCAATATACCTACATCATGAACTTCATACTGGTCGGCGGCCAAATTCTGGTGCTGCGCCGCCGTTTCGAGTGGGTGCAGCTGTTCCAATTGGCGATCGGCTTCCTCTTCGGCACGCTCATCGACCTGAACATGCTCCTCACCGCCTGGCTCGCTCCCGTCGCGCTCTGGCAGCAGGCGATCACGCAGGCGGCAGGCGGCACGATCCTCGGCATCGGCATCGCGCTCGAAGTGCGGTGCGGCAGCGTGACCATGCCCGGCGAGGGCTTCCCAGTCGCGGTCAGCCAAGTGACGGGTATCGACTTCCCGAAAGTGAAAATCGTCGTCGACACCTCGCTCGTCGTCCTCGGCGCAGCAGCCTGCTATCTCTTTTTCGGCGCTTGGCAGTGGCACATCATCGGCATCGGCACGCTCTTCGCCATGCTCTACGTGAGCGTCGTGGTACGCGCCGTCGGCCGGCATCTGGAGTGGTTCGACCGCCTGCTGGCTTACCGCCCCGGTTTCCGCCGCTACATCTACGGCCTGGCCCGATTCATCTACGGGCGCAAAACGGCGGAATAACGGCCGTCCCCGACGAAGAAAGCGATTCCGGCTTTTCAGCGATCATTTCGTCGCTGCGCCGTCGAGCCGGTCGTACTCCTCGTCCGCGACGGGTTCGAGCCAGACGTTGGAGGTCTGCTCGCCCGGCACTTCGAACGCCAGATGCGCGAACCAGCTGTCGGACGCCGCGCCGTGCCAATGCTTCACGCCGGCCGGAATATGGATAACCGTGCCGGGCAGAATCTCGACAGCGGGTTTGCCCTCCTCTTGATACCAGCCACGACCTGCAACGCCTACCAGCATCTGCCCGCCGCCGCTGGCAGCCTCGTGTATATGCCAGTTGTTGCGGCAGCGAGGCTCGAAGGTGACGTTGGCGATCTTCACCTGCTCCGACGATATGGGGGCGAGGTAGCTGTTGCCGATGAAATACTGGGCATATGCCGTGTTGGGCTGGCCGATGGGGAAGATCATTTCGCGCTGGAACGCAGCCTTAGCATCCTCGGTAGCGGTATCGTCGGCCCAGACATCCTTTGCCAGGCGGAATGCCGCCCAAGCCTTGGGCCAGCCGGCATAGAAAGCGATGTGGGTGATGATCTCGGCGATCTCCGTGCGGGTGATGCCGTTGTTCTTCGCCGACTGCAGATGATAGG
>CAMWJM010000024.1 GCA_947174575.1 uncultured Alistipes sp.
CCTTGCGGATCGAAGCGGCATCCTTGGCCACCGCCACCTTGACGGGCCGGATCGAATCGGCAGAAACCGCAGAGCGGCGGCCGCACCCCCACAAGCCCACCGCCAGAATCACCGGGAAAAGTATGCGCATACGAAAAAAGTTGACTCCGAACGTCGAAGTCAACTTTCATACCACAGCCCCTGCGGCGCCTCTACGGACGAATATCCCGACAATTCATTTTAGCCGAGATCGTTCCGTCGTCGAGCACGACCAGCCCGTTGCGCGCCCGCAACATGGTCTTCATGGTCGAGGCGTCGATGTTGTAGCACCGCACCCGCTGCCCGCCGAACAGATGCCACTGCTCCCCGTGCAGGGGGTCGGGCGTAAGACAGAGCACCTCGGCACCCTCCTCCGCAGCCCGCGCCGCCAACCGCTCCATGCGCCGCTCGCAACGCCGCGGAATCCGGTCGAACTGCGTGACGCACAGCCAATAGACCCGCCCGGGGATCGAAAGCACGCGCTCCGTGGCATCGCCCTCGGCATCGCGCAACGAGAACTCGCCGATCATGGGCCGCACCAGCGGCACCTCCTGCGAAACCCGTGTATCGACCCACTCCCACTTGTCGGCATCCTGCCATGCCGTGTCGTCGAGCGAGAACTCGCGCAAACGCCCGGTCTTGCGGTTGCGGTAGACGAGCACGGTCTCCGGCTCGTCCGAATCGCCGTCGGGCGCCTGCATCGCCTCGCGGATGTTGACCCCCACCTTGTAGGGCAGGAAATCGATCAACGGCAAATGACGGTAGCAATAGTAACCCAGGCACATCGACATGCTGAAGAACGTGCAGGTCAACATGACCTCCAAGGCGTTGAATGCGAATATCTTGTCGGGACGGTAGCGCCACCACACGACGATCGCCATGGGCAGCAGCGCCAGATTCTTGAAGAACGTCTGCCAGGGCGTGAGCTTCAAAGCCTCGCCGAAGCAGCCGCAATCCTCGACAGGAATCAACGCGGCGCTCAAGAACGTGAGCACGGTGAAAAACGACATCGACAGCAACGCGAAGATCGAGATCAAGCGGATGCGCACCTTGCACAGCAGCATGCACCCCATCATCAGCTCGGCGCCGCACAGCCAGATCGAAAAGGCCATGCTGGCCCCCTGCAGGCTCTCCATGCCGTAGATGGAGAGGTATTCGTTGACCTTCAGGGCCGTACCCCAGGGATCGATGGCCTTGGTGAACCCCGACAATACGAACGTGCAGGCCAACACCAAACGACAAATATTGGCTATGAGTTTGAAGAGTCGGTTAGATCGCATCATGGGCGGCAAGCAAAGGGTTCAACGAATCGAGAATCCGGGCGAAAATAGCCTCGGGCGAAGCCATATGGCCCTGCTCGTCGGAGCAGTCGACCACGCGCAGCGTCTCGTCGCTGCGGGCGGCATCGAGGTAGACCTCGCGCACGCTCCGCTGCAGGGCGAGCGACGCTTCGTGGATGTCCTCGGCGCCCTGCAGATAGCTGCGGTCGTCGCCCCGACGCGCGGAAGTGAGCTTATGTTCGGTGAACGCGAACGGCACGTCGAGAAAGAGCGACAGATCGGGACGCGGAATGGCGTTGCGGCCGAACTCCAGGTCGAGAATCCACCGGGCCAGTCGCCGGCGCGGCTCGCCCTCGGGGAGTTTGGCGCATTGGTAGCCTATGTTGGAATAGACATAACGATCGAGGATCACGGCCTTGCCCCCGGCGAGCCACTCGCCGATTTGCGCGGCAGCCTCGGCCCTATCGCCGGCGAAAAGCAGCGCCACCAGATAGGGATCGACCCGATCGGCCGCGCCGAACTCGCCCCGCAGAAACCGGGCGATCAGCTCGCCGTAGACGGGAGCATCGAACCTCGGAAAATGGATGTAGGCGCTCTCGACGCCCTTGCGGGCGAAAAAATCGCGCAGCAAAGCGATCTGCGTCGACTTGCCGGCTCCGTCCAATCCTTCGAGTACGATAAACATAGCGGTTTCTCCTTAATATATTACGGGCGCAGCATCCCCACGGCCCGCCGCACGCCGTCGGCCAAAGCATCGACCTCGGCGAGCGTGTTGTACAAGGCCAGCGAGGCGCGGCACATGCCCGCGACGCCGAAATGGGTCATCACCGGCTCGGCGCAATGCTGTCCGGTGCGCACGGCGATGCCGAGCTTGTCGAGGATCATGCCCAAGTCGTAGGGATGCACCCCCTCGACATTGAACGAGACGATCGCGCATTTGTCCGGCGTCCGGCCATAGATGCGCAAGCCGTCGATCTCCTGCAAACGCCGTTCGGCATGGCGCAGCAGAGCGGTTTCATGCGCTTCGACCTCGGCGGGATCGAACCGCTGCACGAACTTCACGGCCTCGCCCAGCCCGATTGCACCGATGAAATTGGCCGTGCCGGCCTCGAACTTCAGCGGCACGGGGGCGTAGGTGGTGCGCTCGAACGTCACGCGGTCGACCATGTCGCCGCCGCCCATGAACGGAGGCATGGCATCGAGCAGCGCGCGCTTGCCATAGAGCATGCCGATGCCCGTGGGGCCGTAGAGCTTGTGGCCGGAAAAGGCGTAGAAATCGCAATCCAGCGCGCGGACGTCGACGCCTCCATGCACCGCGCCCTGGCACCCGTCGACCACGACGACAGCCCCCACGGCGTGGGCGGCCTCGACGACGGGCCGCAGATCGGGCCGGGTGCCGAGCGTATTGGAAGCCTGCGTGACGGCCACGGCGCGCGTATGTTCGTCGAGCAGCTCGCCGAGCAGCTCGGTACGCAAACGCCCCTCGTCGTCGAACGGCAGAACGCGGATTTCAGCCCCCTTGCGCTGGGCCAGCAGCTGCCACGGAACGATGTCAGAATGGTGCTCCATCTCGCTCACGACGATATTATCGCCGGCATGAACGGCCATTTCGCCCCAAGCATAAGCTACGGTATTGAGCGACGCCGTGGCACCGGCCGTGAAGACGACCTCCTCTTTCGCGGCACCGATCCATGCGGCGATCCGCGCACGCGCAGCCTCGAACGCCTCGGTAGCCACCTCCGAAAGGAAATGCACGCCCCGGTGGATGTTGGCGTTGCACTCGCGGTGGAAGCGGTCGAGGGTTTCGATCACCTGCAGGGGTTTCTGCGCCGTGGCGCCGCTGTCGAGATAGACGAGCGGCTTGCCGTAGACCGTGCGGGAGAGGATCGGGAACTCCCCGCGTATTTGATCGACGTCGAACATGCTACATATTTCCCATTTTACGGGCGACCGCGCTCATCAGCGCCTCGCCCAACTCTCCGATGCCGCAACGCCGCACGATGTCGCCGGCGAAACCCTCGATCTGCAAACGTCGGGCCTGTGCCAAGCTCAACCCGCGCTGGCGCATGTAGAGAATGGCCTCGGCGTCTATCTGCCCCACCGTGGCGCCGTGGGAACACCGAACATCGTCGGCGTAAATCTCCAACTGGGGTTCGGCGACGATGCGCGCCGTGTCGCTCAACAGGATGTTGCGGCTCTGCTGCCGGGCATCGGTGCGCTGGGCGTCGGGCGCGACGTAGACCAGCCCGCGGAACTCACCCACGGCGCTGCCGCCCGCGATACCCTTGACCGACGAATCGCTGGAGCAGTCGGCGACACGATGATTCGTGCGCAACTTCAACACGCAATGTTCGTTGTCATCCACCAAAAACAGCCCTCCCAACGAATTTTCGGCATGCGCCCCGTCGAGGTCGATCCGATAGGAAGCATCGGCACCCGCGAGCAGTACGGCAGTGATGCAGCAATTGCTGCCGGAGGCCTGCACCGCTTCGGTTTCGGCCGAAACCCCGGCCAGGAATATTTCGGTCACCTGCAGCCGGGCGTCCCGCTCCAACAGCAGCGAGAGCGACGAGGCGAGGGGCTTTTCATGCACCACGACGAGCTGCGCCGAAGCGCCTGCGGCGACCTCGACGCGCAGCTGCTGCGGATCGACAGCAACGAAAGGCTGCGACGCGGCAGCAGCGACCCGGAGCGAATCGCCCTCGACGGCCGCGAAGCGGCGGATCGTATCGGTAAGGGCGGCCATTATTCCTTGTAATCGTTGATGAGCCAATCGTAGCCCTCCTTTTCGAGTTTGAGGGCCAGCGACTTGTCGCCCGTATGGATGATGCGGCCCTTGTAGAGCACATGCACCACGTCGGGGACGATGTAATCCAGCAGACGCTGGTAGTGCGTGATGACGACCGTAGCATTCTGGGGCGTGTGCAGCTTCGTCACGCCTGTGGCGACGATGCGCAGGGCGTCGATGTCGAGACCCGAATCGGTCTCGTCGAGAATGGCGAGCTGCGGGTCGAGCATGGCCATCTGGAAAATCTCGTTCTTCTTCTTCTCGCCGCCCGAGAAGCCCTCGTTGACGGCGCGCGACGTGAGCTTGGAATCCAGCTCGACGACGGCGCTCTTCTCGCGCATGAGCTTGAGGAACCCGGCAGCGGAAAGCGGCTCCTCGCCGAGGAACTTGCGCCGCTCGCTCACGGCCAGCTTCATGAAATTGGCCATGGTGACGCCGGGGATCTCGACGGGATACTGGAACCCGAGGAACACCCCCGCGCGCGCACGATCCTCGATGGACATCGCCAGCAAATCCTGCCCCTGAAACGTGGCGGAACCCTCCGTGACGGTGAACTTCTCGTTGCCGGCCAGCACCGACGCCAAGGTCGACTTGCCCGAGCCGTTAGGCCCCATGATCGCGTGCACCTCGCCGGCGCGGACTTCGAGGTCGATGCCCCGCAGGATTTCCTTGCCGTCGACCGACGCATGCAAATTTTTGACGCTCAACATATCTTTTCCTTATTTTTTCTTTTCTACCCTATGCTTCCCTCCAGGCTGAGGGCCAGCAACTTCTGCGCCTCGACAGCGAACTCCATGGGCAACTTGGCCAGCACCTCGCGGGCATAGCCGTTGACGATCAACCCCACGGCATCCTCGGCCGACAGACCGCGCTGGCGGCAATAGAAGAGCTGGTCGTCGGAAATCTTGGAGGTCGTGGCCTCGTGCTCCACGACGGCCGAGCGGTTGCGGCAGTCGACCACGGGGAACGTATGCGCCCCGCACTTGTCGCCGATCAGGAGCGAGTCGCACTGCGAGTAGTTGCGCGCGCCGTCGGCCCCCTTGCCCACGCGGACGAGACCGCGGTAGGCATTCTGGCTGCAGCCGGCCGAAATACCCTTGGAGACGATGCGGCTGCGGGTGTTGCGCCCGATGTGGATCATCTTGGTGCCGGTGTCGGCCTGCTGGAAATGGTTGGTCATGGCCACCGAGTAGAACTCGCCGACCGCATTGTCGCCCGCGAGGACGCAGCTGGGATATTTCCACGTGATGGCCGAGCCGGTTTCGACCTGCGTCCATGAAAGACGCGCATTTTCGCGGCATATTCCCCTCTTGGTGACGAAGTTATAGACCCCGCCCCGTCCCTCCTTGTCGCCGGGATACCAGTTTTGCACGGTGGAGTACTTGACCTCGGCATCGCGCTCGACGACGATTTCGACCACGGCGGCGTGCAGCTGGTTTTCGTCGCGCCGGGGCGCGGTACACCCCTCCAAATAGCTGACGTAAGCGCCCTCGTCGGCGACGATGAGCGTACGTTCGAACTGCCCCGTGCCGGCGGCATTGATGCGGAAATAGGTGGACAGCTCCATGGGACACCGCACCCCCTTGGGGATGTAGCAGAACGACCCGTCGGAGAAGACGGCGGCGTTCAATGCGGCGTAGAAGTTATCGGTATAAGGCACGACGCTGCCGAGGTACTTACGCACCAGCTCGGGATAGTCGCGCAGCGCCTCGGAGATCGAGCAGAAGATGATGCCCTGGGCGGCGAGGGTCTCCTTGAACGTGGTTTTGACCGACACGGAATCCATGACGGCATCGACGGCGACACCCGCGAGGGCCATTTGCTCCTCCAGCGGAATGCCGAGTTTGTCGAACGTACGTTTCAGCTCGGGATCGACCTCGTCCATCGACTCCACCCGCTTTTGGGGCTTGGGAGCGGCGTAATAGATGATCTCCTGAAAATCGATCGGCGGAATATCGAGGTGCGCCCACGTGGGCGGCGCGAGGGTGAGCCAATGACGGAACGCCGCCACGCGCCGCTCGGTCATCCATGCCGGCTCGCCTTTCTTGGCCGAAATCAGGCGCACGACCTCCTCGTCCAACCCTTTGCGGATCAACTCGGTATCGATGTCGGAAGTGAAACCGTACTTGTATTCCTGTTCGCCGATATGCTCCAGCAACTCTTTTTCGTAGTCAGCCATCAGATGCAAAATATCGCGCAAAGATACGAAAAGTCGAGCGCAGAAGCAAGCGATAGCTTGATTATGCCGAGACGAAGTATCTAAAACGAAGTTAAAGATACGAATAAGCGAGAGCAAAAGCAAGCTCGCTTGCATTTTGCCGAGCGTGAGTATCTAAGGCGAAGCCAAAGATATAAAATATTCGACAAAAAAGCCACCTTATATTCGCGGCAAACCCCGTTCCACAAAACGGCCGAAGACAAGACGACTTCCGGATGCCGCCGAAACGATCGCTCTTGTTCGATTCGCCCGGACAAAACAACAGGAGGTGCGCAAATAAATGCGCACCTCCTGCAAGAAAAGGAATTTCAAAAATTACTTGTACCAACGGCTATCGCCGGCTTTGGCATCAAAAGCTTCGTTACCCGAAGCCAACGAATAATCACCGGAAGCAGCATCGGGGAACAACGTCGCCTGATCGACACCCAGCACAGTAGCATTCAGCGAATTTTCGGCATTGGTAACCACGAGATCGCTTGCAAAGAAGTTATTCGTATCCGCAGCCAGCGTACCTACAAAAATCTTATCTACCGGAACGGTCGAAGCGAATACGCTATTGGAAACTTTCACGACACCATTAGCACCCTTCATGCTGAACACAGCATCGGAACGGCCCGTCTTGTTCTGCAACTGATAGAACGTACAATTCGTAATGGTCGCCTCGCAAGCGTTGTTGGCGCTGTGGTCGATCACCTTCTGGGCCTTGTCGAAAGTACAATTGGTGATGGTGTAAGTAGCCGGCACATTGGTCTTGAAGACGAAGACGCCATAGGTATCATTACCGGTGCAAATTACAGTCGTATTTTCCATAGTAACATCTCCGATCGTCACGCTCCCGGTATCTTGCGTACGGAAAATCGAACGCTTCAAATTGGTGATTTTACAATTCACCATCTTGAACGACGTAAGCGTATATTTAGCGGAACTTGTCGTGTTGAAGATATAATCTTTACCGACCTGAATAGCTACTCCCGAGAACTCAAGAGCAAGAGTTGCACCAGATTTGATAGAAGGATTGACTTTGAGATCGATAACAGGCATCTCTTTAGCATCTTTAGCTGCGGCAATCGTGATCGAAGATCCGAATTCGACACCGCTCGTCACTGCATAGCTGCCCGATTGCAGGTAAAGTGTACCGCCATCCTTGACACGAGCAATGGAAGCCGAGAAGTCTTCTTCGGTACTAATCGTCAATGCCTCTGCCAAAGCAGTCGTCTTGACCGTCGTCCACTCCGACCACTGCGAGTCGCCATAGACCATCTGCGACGGATCGGCGACCGTCATCATACGGATCATATATTCAGTATTGGGAGCCAGTGCGATCTTCTTGTCGCCGGTTTCGTCGTACGAATCGGTTACCGTACCTTTCACCACGATCTCCAGGGGCAGCGGATTTTCATCCGAAGGAGCTTCTTCGGCGCCATCCTCGTTAGTCGCACGAATCTTACGCGTTACATACGCCTCCTCGTTAGCGGCTTTCACATCGGAAGCCAGAGCGATCTGATAGTCGAAACCATAAGCGTTGAGCACAGTCTTCCACTTGGGAGTGAACTGCAGCTGCTGAATGCCCGAAACCGAGAAAGCAGGAGCTGCCAAAGGCACGGCGTCGAATTCGAGCGTGCGGAAGACATACTGGTCGGTGAAATCGGAATCGATGGATTCGGTTTGATCGGCAGGAGCGACGGCCTTGACACGGAAAGCGTAGTAGGTCTTCTCTTTCAGACCGAAGAACGAGATCGACGTGTTGGTCGTAGAGGTGGCATAAACCGTAGCACCGGGCGTGAAGTTGTCGCCGACTTCCGACAGCCAGCCATCTTTAACCGGTTCGCTGTTGCCGCTCTCGTTGAGTACGACCAATTCGTACTCGTAGGTCTTGGCACCTTTAACCTCGTTCCAAACGAACTGGGCGGCCTTGGCCATCTTCTCCTTGAGCGTGAGTTCCTGGGGTGTCTGCAACTTGACAGTCGTCGCGGCATGGATCTTACCCGACCAAACCGAAGCGTTGGTGCCGGCTTCACCGGGGATCTCGGCTGCCTGCACCTGGAAGAAGTACTTCGTACCGATAGTCAGGCCATTGAACGTGTAGAAAGTCTCCGTGGTCTCGAACGTACGATCGTCCTCGCCGACGGCGGTCAGCAACACGTTGTACTTCTCGGCACCCTCGACCGACTCCCAGGTGAACGTCAGTGAATTCTCCGTGGTCGCACCCATATTGCAACGTACCTCGGCGGGAACAGCGAACGTCGGACGCGTGGGATCGGCCTCCTCGGTCGTAGCCGAAACATAGAGCGAATAGGCCGAGTTGCGGCCCTCGTCGTACTTATAGGTAGCGCAGACGCGGAAGAAGTACTCGGTACCGGGGTTCAGGTTCTCGAACGTGATGGTCGTGTTCTCCGAAATCTGCTCGCGAACGATGTCGCCGGTCTCCGAATAGCGGATCTGGGCCTGGTAGCCGGTAGCCTCGGCGACAGCCTCCCACGAGAAAGTGAGCGACGTCTTGGTGATGCCGGTCTCGGCGCTCACGGCGTTCACCGCAGGCACGTCGAGACGCGACTTGATACCGGAATTGTCGATCTGGTCATCGTCCGAACAAGCGGTGAACGGCACGACGGAACCGAGCGTCAAAGCGACCGCAGCAACACTCGCTGCAAAGCGCGAAACGAACTTGAATTTTTTCATGACTGTATGTTTGATTTTCATTTTTCATTCATTCGGCTCTCGGGGGCGGGAGAGGGTCGCTCCCCCGCCCTTCGAGCAACAAGGTTGTGTGTTATTTGAGCCAACGCGGGTCGCCGACACCGAGCTTGCGCACTTCGTCGTTGGTCACGGTGAAGTCGTACTTCGCAGCGTTCTTGAACCCGGGATCCAACGTAGAGTATTTGTTACCCCACGACGGAAGCGTCTCGGTCGGGATCGTACCGCCGTCGTTGCCCGCACCCCACGGAGTGACGACCACGTTGTTGTCGATGTTGGTCGTGACGGTGAAGTTGGCGAAGTTGGAGACGTTGCGCGGAGCGTCCGTATCCTCGTTGAAGAAGATGTTGTCGGCGATCGTGATGCTGCCGGCCGTAGTCGAATCTTCCGCTTTGGCGTTGATGTGGAAGAACAGACGACCCGTAGAGTTGTTGAACAGAATGGTGTTGTTCGTGAACTTCACGACCGTAGCGTCGCTGGCGTTATAAGACAAGAAGCGAACGCCGCCCTTATGGAAGTCGAAGCCCGTAGAGGTGTTGTTCGTGAAAGTAACCTCGCGAACAGGGGCTGCACCGGACGGTGCGAACTGCAGGAAGCTCTGCTGACCGTACATACGGTACATCCGGTTGTTGTTGATGTAAACCTCCTCGACATTCACGCCGGCAATACGGTTGAAACGGATCAACGAAGCTCCGAAATCATGGATGTAGCAATCCTCGATCTCGATACGCTTGACATTCGCCTGTGCATTCGAATTGTCGATGAAGTAGGCAGTCGTATTGTTCAGGTTGGCGCACTCGAACTCGATACCCTCGACGCGGAACGTACCGTCGATATACGTCGTATTCGGCATCGCGAACTGCCCCAAGACGACCTTGGGCTGCTGACGCGTAGCCGACATGAGGTGCACGGCACGGGTGATGGTGATGCTACCCTTGTTGGCGACGGCATACTCGCCGGGCTGCAGCGCGATGACCTCGGCCGAGCCGTTGATCGCAGCGAGCAACTCGTCGATCGTCGAGACCAGAACGACACCTTCGGGCATAACCTGCATGGTGGTGAACGACGCGGTATTGGTCGTCGCGACCGCACCGGTTTCATCGGGATCGTAAGCCATGACTACCGTATAGGTGGTGTTGGGCTTGAACTCCGAAGCGGCGACCGTCAGTTCGCCGGCGATGCGCTGCTCGTTCGTCAGATCGAGAACCACCTTGTCCTCGGGATCGGAAGCGTTGGTGCAGATCAACTGGGCGAGCTTCATGTCGACGCGCCACGAGAACGCGACATCGTAGCACTTCACCT
>CAMWJM010000025.1 GCA_947174575.1 uncultured Alistipes sp.
TTTTTGAGCAAATTGTGAATTATGCATTGTGCATTGTGAATTAACTTTCTATCTTTGCGCCCGATTGTGAAATTCAAATCGAATCGAAATGTCAGTAGAAAGTACAGTCAGAGCCGTGACGACCTATCGGCTTACGGAAATGAAGCAACGCGGCGAGAAGATCGCCATGCTCACCTCTTATGATTATTCGATGGCCAAGATCGTCGACGCCGCGGGCATCGACGTCATTCTGGTGGGCGACTCCGCCGCCAATGTTATGGCCGGTTACGAAACCACGCTCCCCATTACGCTCGATATGATGATCTACCACGCCCGTTCGGTCGTGCGGGCCGTCGAGCGGGCGCTGGTCGTCGTCGACCTGCCGTTCGGCACCTATCAGGGCAATTCGAAGGTGGCGCTCGACTCGGCCGTGCGCATCATGAAGGAGACCGAGGCCGACGCCGTGAAGATCGAGGGCGGCGAGGAGATTCTCGAATCGGTGCAGCGCATCCTCTCGGCCGGCATTCCCGTCATGGGGCACCTCGGCTTGACGCCCCAGTCGATCCACAAGTTCGGCACCTACAACGTGCGCGCCAAGGAGGAGGCCGAGGCCGAGAAACTGGTGCACGACGCCCATCTTCTGGACGAGGCCGGATGCTTCGCCTGCGTCCTGGAGAAGATTCCCGCCGCATTGGCTGCGCGTGTCTCGCAGGAGGTTCGCATGCCGATCATCGGTATCGGCGCCGGCGGCGCATGCGACGGTCAGGTGCTGGTGATCCACGATATGCTGGGCATCAACAAAGGCTTTTCGCCCCGCTTCCTGCGTCGCTACGCCGACCTGCATACGGTGATGACCGATGCCGTCGCCGGCTATATCCGCGACGTCAAGGAGTGCGACTTCCCCAACGAGAAAGAGCAATATTGATTAACGTTAAGGGTTAACTTTGCAAGTAGGCGAGGGCAGAACCGCTTGCGGACGATGCCGAGCAGCCGCGAAGACGAACTCTATAAGAGGATCGAAGGCGAAAGGTCTCGAAGCGACTTTTCGCCTTTTTCTTTTCGTCGCTTTAGGCCGTTTGAAAAATAATGCGTACTTTTGCGAGCAACAAAATCCGCGTTCTTATGTCTTTTATCGATGAGAGGGTTCTGCCCGAGGGACTTACGTTCGACGATGTGTTGCTCGTTCCCGCCTATTCGGAAGTGTTGCCGCGAGAGGTTAGCCTCCAGACCCGTTTTTCGCGAAATATCCGTCTGAACATCCCCGTCGTGTCCGCCGCCATGGACACCGTGACCGAAGCTCCTCTGGCGATCGCCCTGGCCCGCGAAGGGGGTATCGGCGTGATCCACAAAAATATGTCGATCGCCGAGCAGGCGGCCCACGTGCGTCGCGTGAAGCGTGCCGAGAACGGCATGATCTACGATCCCGTGACCATTTCGCGCGACCACACCGTGGGCGATGCGCTCGATTTGATGGCCGAGAACAAGATCGGCGGCATTCCGGTCGTCGACGGCGACCGCAAGCTGATCGGCATCGTGACGAACCGCGACTTGCGTTTCCAGCACGACATGTCGCGCTCGATCGCCGAGGTCATGACTCCCGGCGATCGCCTCATCACCACCCATAAGACCGAGTTGGAGCATGCTGCCGGCGTGCTGCTCGGCAACAAGATCGAGAAACTTCCCGTCGTCGATGCCCAGGGGCATCTGGTGGGACTCATCACCTATAAGGACATCACCAAGGTGCAGGATCATCCCAATGCCTGCAAGGATGCCAAGGGGCGTCTGCGCGTGGCTGCGGGCGTGGGCATCACGCCCGACGTCATGGAGCGCGTCGCGGCGCTCGTGGCCGAGGATGTCGACGCCGTGGTGCTCGATTCGGCGCACGGCCACTCGAAGAATATCGTCACGGCCCTCCGGCAAATCAAAGCCGCTTATCCGGCGCTCGACGTCGTGGTGGGCAACATCGCCACGGCCGAAGCCGCTCGCTTTCTCGTCGATGCGGGGGCCGACGGCGTTAAAGTCGGCATCGGCCCGGGGTCGATCTGCACCACGCGCATCATCGCCGGAGTGGGCGTGCCCCAGCTGTCGGCCATTTATGCTGCCGCGTCCGTAGCCAAGGCTGCGGGGGTGCCGGTCATCGCCGACGGAGGTCTGCGCTATTCGGGCGACATCGTCAAGGCGCTGGCTGCGGGCGGCGACTGCGTGATGATCGGTTCTATGTTCGCCGGAACGGAGGAGGCTCCGGGCGAGACGATCATCTACAACGGTCGTAAATTCAAGTCCTACCGCGGCATGGGTTCGATCGACGCCATGAAGGCCGGCTCGGCCGACCGCTATTTCCAGAAGGGCTGCGAGGGCAACATCAACAAGTTGGTGCCCGAAGGCATCGTGGCGCGCGTGCCGTTCAAGGGGTCGTTGAGCGAAACGGTCTACCAGCTCACGGGCGGCATCCGCTCGGGCATGGGCTACTGCGGCGCCGCCGACATCCCGGCTCTGCAGCAGGCGCAGTTCATCCGCATCTCGGCTTCGGGCATGCAGGAGAGCCACCCCCACGACGTGACCATCACGCGCGAAGCCCCCAACTATTCGAGCGAACGTTAAAATCCGATTCATCATGAAATCCGCAAACAGTCAGCATGTCGGCAAGATCGACTGGATCGCATTGATCGTCTTCGCCGCGCTTTTCGTGGCGTGGTATCTCACGGGTTACTCCTGGTTGCGTTATTCGGTGCTGGGAGCGATGTGCCTCTATTTGTTCGTCGTACGCATCGTTGCGAACCACTACTACAGCAAGAAGGAGGAAGCCCGCCTCGGCGACGAGCAGGAGCAGTAGGCCGCTCTATTGGATGCGAATGGAAACAGGGGCTTATACCCGCACTTGGCGATAGATTACCACCGATGGAAAAAATCCTTATCCTCGACTTCGGGTCGCAATATACGCAGCTCATCGCTCGACGCGTGCGCGAGCTGAACGTCTATTGCGAAATCCACCCGTTCAACAAGATTCCGGCGCTCGATGCCTCGGTGCGGGGCGTCATTCTCTCCGGCAGCCCCTATTCGGTGCGCGATGCCGAGGCGCCGAATCCCGATCTCTCGCAGATCAAGGGGCGCCTGCCGCTGTTGGGCGTTTGCTATGGCGCGCAGTTCCTCGCTGCGGCTTTCGGCGGCGAGGTGGAGCCTGCGCCCAGCCGCGAATACGGCCGTGCGATGCTCACCGTGGGCGACGCTTCCGATCCGTTGATGTCCGGGTTGCCGGCTACCACGCAGGTGTGGATGTCGCACGGCGACACGATCACTTCGGTGCCCGCTTCCTACCGTCTGATCGCCGGTACGGAGGATGTGCGCGTCGCAGCGTTCCGTGTCGAGGGCGAAGAGACGTGGGGCATCCAGTTCCATCCCGAGGTCTACCACTCGACCGACGGCGCGCAACTGCTCAAGAATTTCGTCGTCGGCATCTGCGGCTGCTCGCAGAGCTGGACGTCGGAGAGTTTCGTCGAGTCGACGGTGCGCGAGCTGCGCGAAAAGTTGGGCGACGACAAGGTGGTGCTGGGTCTTTCGGGCGGCGTCGATTCGTCGGTGGCCGCCGTGCTGCTGCATAAGGCGATCGGGCGGAATCTCTACTGCATCTTCGTCGATTCGGGCCTGCTGCGCAAGAACGAGTTCGAGGAGGTGCTCGAATCCTACGAGCATATGGGGCTGAACGTCAAGGGCGTGAAAGCCGGGGCCAAGTTCCTCGGCGACCTGGCCGGCGTGAGCGACCCCGAACGCAAGCGCAAGATCATCGGCCGCGACTTCGTGGAGGTCTTCAACGAGGAGGCGCAGCGGATCGCCGACGTGAAGTGGCTGGCGCAGGGGACGATCTATCCCGATGTCATCGAGTCGTGCTCGGTCAACGGCCCCTCGGCCACGATCAAGTCGCACCACAACGTGGGCGGTCTGCCCGAAAAGATGAACCTGAAGATCGTCGAGCCGTTGCGGCTGCTGTTCAAGGACGAGGTGCGCCGCGTGGGCCGCTCGCTGGGTATCTCCGAGCGGTTGATCGGGCGGCATCCGTTCCCGGGGCCGGGGCTGGCGATCCGCATTCTGGGCGACATCACGCCCGAGAAGGTCGAGATTTTGCAGAACGTCGACAAAATCTATATCGACTCGCTGCGTGCCGCGGGGCTTTACGACCGGGTTTGGCAGGCTGGTGCCGTTCTGCTGCCCGTCAGGAGCGTGGGCGTCATGGGCGACGAGCGCACCTACGAGAATTGCGTGGCGCTGCGTGCCGTGACTTCAACCGACGGCATGACGGCCGATTGGGTGCACCTGCCCTACGAGTTCCTGGCCGACGTATCGAACGAAATCATCAACAAGGTGCGCGGCGTCAACCGCGTCGTCTATGACATTTCGTCCAAGCCTCCCGCAACCATCGAGTGGGAGTAGTCGAGTCGAATTTCCGAAAAAGGAGCAGACCGGATCGGCAAGGAATCGGGTCGCCGGTTTGCTCGGACGCTTTTTATGACTGACTTCGCTGCTATCGATTTCGAAACGGCCAACCGTCACCGGGCGAGCGTCTGCTCGGTGGGGGTCGTCGTCGTGCGCGACGGCAAGGTGGCGGAATCGTTCTACCGCCTGATCCGGCCGCGGCCGAATTATTACAGCCGCTTCACGACGGCCATTCACGGCCTCACCGCCGCCGATACCGACCGGGCGCCCGAGTTCGAGGAGGTGTGGCACGAAATCGCGCCGCACATCGAGGGATTGCCGCTGGTGGCGCACAACGCCCCGTTCGACGAGGGGTGTCTGCGGGCCGCGTTCGAACTCTACGAGATGCCCTATCCGGGCTATCTGTTCTTCTGCACCTGCCGGGCTGCACGGCAGTTCTTTGGGCGGCAACTACCCAATCATCAACTCCATACCGTGGCCGCTGCCTGCGGCTACGATCTGCAGCAGCATCACCATGCTTTGGCCGATGCCGAGGCGTGCGCCCATATAGCCTTGAGAATCCTTTAAATCTCCGCTTCCAACTGGAACGCGAAGCCCCAGCGGGTGTAGTTGCCCGTCGCCGCGCGGCTGCGATGCCGGTAGGAGATGTCGGCTTGCACTTTCAGGGCATGTCCCGCGATGTAGCGCGAAACGCCCAGCGACGTCCGGTTGTCGCGGCGATAGCCGGCCCGGGCTTGCACCTCGGCCCGCGGAAAGAGCGTCGAGTTGCGCAGGGCGATTTCCCATTTCTTGCGGATGACATAGCCGCTCTGCACGTTGAGGCCCCAGCCGGTGTAGATCCAGGTGCGGGCTTCGTCGTCGAAAACGGGAGCCGGGCAGGTGCGCCCCATGAAGTCGGCGCAGAACGAGAATCCCCGGTATTTCAGCAGTATGTCGGCATACCAGTTGCCGAGGTTGCGGGTCGCGCCGTCGGGCAGAAGTGCGCCGTCTTGTCCGTGGGTGCGCATCGCCTTACGGTTGTAGGAGTAGGCGCCGGCCACCGCTATTTTGACGCGCTCTTCGTGCGCCAGGTCGCCTTCGGTCGTTTCGCCTTTTTCCTTGAATCGCCCCAGCGGGTAGAGTTCCACGCGCCGGGTGTAGACCAGTCCGCCGTTGGGCGATTTGCCCCAGTTGCGCCCCTCGCCCAGTGTAATGGAGGTCTTGGCCGTGAAGGTGAACCCCTCGTCGCGGGGCATGTCGTAGCGTATGAAAAGTCCGAAATCGCGGCCGGCGTGGAATTCGCCGTTGACGATGCTGCGGTCGACGAATTCCAGAACGCCCGACGAGGCGATCTGTGCGCGGTTGGCCTGGATTTTCGCCTGTCCCAGGCCGATGCTCCATGCCGGGGTCGGGCGGTAGCGGACGATCGCATCGCCGATGATATCGGCATTGCTGCGGGCGTTGGCGGCATGGCCCGTGAATCCGATTTGGATCGAGTAGGTCAGCCGCGGCGAGCCGATATGACCGTCGAATTTGACCTGCAGCCGTTTGATGCGGGCTTCGATTTCGGTGAGCGTGAAATCGCGGTCGAACGAGAGCGCCACGAGGTCTTGCATCCTCAAGCGCAGGGTCAACGCAAAGCCCTCGCCGGGCGAACGATAGGCGATGCCTTTGCCGATTTCGACAGCGACCGGACGAGCAGCGGCCGTTGAATTGACCTGGGGTTGTGAGAAAACAGGATGAATATATGCTAAAATAGCGATGATTAGTGTGATGTTTCGTCTCATCGGGAACTCTGCTTGCGAATTTGCGATCGATGCAATTACTATGCAAAGCCGATGAAAACGAAGTAGGTGCTCTTACCGGAATCGGGTGTGTTGCTGGATTGCCCTCGCATTGCTCGGGCGATCCCCGTGCTGCTGTGAGCGTCCTGGCAAAACGAAGGAAGAATACGGCTGCGATGCCTTTCCTTTCATTTCCGGGCGGCGGTCTCGAATAAATTCGCCCTCACATATTGCAACCCCTGCAATCGGTGAGAGTGCTTTTTTCGGAAAGAAAGGTTGCGCCGAGCGAAGCGAGCAAATTTGTCGGCGCAAGGTCGGAAAAAACTCGTTTTTCAGACTTGAAGCCGACAAAAAACGGCAGAACGGAATGTTCTGCCGGCGCAATCTTTCGATGTTCAGCGGAGAGAAGGGGATTCGAACCCCTGAAACGCTTTTGACGTTTACTCGCTTTCCAGGCGGGCCAGTTCAACCACTCCTGCACCTCTCCTAATGGCGGCTCAAAAGTAGGCAAACTTTCTCAAATCTGCAAACCCCGCCGCCTTTAATTTGCAGCAATCGTCCTGCAAAAAACACGAAAACGGCAGAACTGAATGTTCTGCCGGCGCAATCTTTCGATGTTTTGCGGAGAGAACGAGATTCGAACTCGTGGTACGGATTACTCCGTACGTCGGTTTAGCAAACCGGTGGTTTCAGCCACTCACCCATCTCTCCGGTCGCTCTCGGCGCGCCGCAGCGCGTAGAAAGGTGTGCAAATATAGAATCTTTTTGGCAAACGACAAAAAAATGCCCTCAAAATTTCTATATTTGTATTCCCGGAAATCGACTTCCTTATGAAATCGCGACACTGTATTATTATTTATATAATATGCGTTTTGTGCTGCGGGCGTGTTTTTGCCCAGCAGCCTGCCGAGGAGTTTGCGGCCGACCTTTCGCTGGCCGAGATGCTGGAGCGGGTCGAGACCCGATTCGGCGTGCGGATCCGGTGCAAGCGTTTCGCGCCCGATACGGTGCGGGTGGCGCATGGCTGTTCGCGCGTGCGGCCTTATTCGCTGGCGGAAACGCTCGACAACCTGCTGCATCCGCTCGATCTGGTGTGGAGCGGGAGCGACAGGATCACCGTGCAACCTTATGAATATTATCGGCGTACGCCGGCCGACGGCCGAAAGTTGCTGGCGTGGCTTTCGACGCAGTATGCCGATCGCCACGATTGGGAGCGGCGCCGCGACACGCTGCTCGCCGAGGCGAAACGCATTTTGGCGCTCGATCCGTTCGTGCGGGGCCTTGTCGAGCATCCCGATGTGCATTTGGGGCCGAAAACGAAGCATGACGGCTATACGACGCAGAATTATGCACTCGAAACCTTGCCGGGACTCTATGTTTGCGGTACGATCTACGCTCCCGTGAAGGGGCGGAAGCATCCGCTCATCATGTCGCCCGCGGGCCATTGGGCGGGCGGACGTTATCGGGCCGACCAGCAGCTGCGCATGGCTACGTTCGCCCGCATGGGTGCCGTGGCCGTGGATATGGACATCGTGGGGTGGGGCGATTCGGAGCGGCAGATCGGCCGCGAAGCCCATACCTCGGCCTATGCCATGCAGTTGCAGGTGCTGTGGTCGAAAGCCGTCGCCGACTGGATCGTCGCTTCAAGGCGCGATGTCGATCCGGCGCGCATGGCCGCTACGGGCGGTTCGGGCGGTGCTACGCACGCGTTGTTGCTGGCGCTCGTCGACGAGCGTTTCGCCGTGTTGGCTCCCGTCGTGCATCTCGTGTCGCATTTCGACGGGGGTTGTCCGTGCGAGAGCGGGCGTCCCGTGACGTTGGCCGGCGGCGGGAGCTGCACGCCCGAGTTGCTGGCCGCCGCCATGGTGCCGCGTCCGGTGTTGGTCGTGAGCGACGGCGGCGACTGGACGGCGACCTATCCCGAGCTGGAATACCCGTTCCTGCGGCGGATATGGGATTTCTATGGAGCGGGGGAGCAGGTGCGCAACGTGCATTTGCCCGATGAACGCCACGACTACGGCCCCAATAAGCGGCGGGCGGTCTATGAATTTTTTGCCGAAACCCTGGGCCTCGACCTGGAGCAGGCCGACGAAGCGCGTGTGGCGTTGCAGCCCGAAGCGGCCTTGCAGAGTTTCGCCGACGGATTGCCCGCCGGGGCGATTCGTTCGCGCGAGGAGTTGGAGCGAATGATCGGAGGATTGAAATAACCGAACGCAGCCTTTTCCCGGCGAAATTTGGGTGTGTTTATGTGCTTGCAACGCCCGTCCGGGGCGGTCGCATCGGAGATGCGGGCCGGGCGCTGCACCCGTCGAGAACGGGAGCATGATCTGGAATCGAAAAAACGATAAATATGATTAAGATGAAACATTGCTTGTTTTTCCTGCTCGTAGCCCTTGTCGTTACAGGTGCTGCTGAAGCCAAGGCTCCGAAAACCGCCGGAAAATCGAAGGCGCGGATCACCGAGGCTTATTACCGTCTTACGGCGGCCGCCGAGGGGCCGACCTGGGCCGTCGTGCGCGATGTTCCGGCCGATGTCAAGGGGGCGACGGTCTATCTGCTCGAATCCGCCGATGCGGCGGGGCAGCGTGAAATGGCCGGCGGCGCGGAGCTGCCCTCGCAACTCGACGATCTCAACGGCGACGGCATCTTCGACGAACTGGTGTTTCCCGTCGAATTCGAGGCCGGCGAGCCGCTCGGTGTGCGGGTCGAGTATTCCTCCGTTCCTGCGATTCACGACTATAAGCCGCTGGTCAATGCCCAGATGTGGTGGAAGAATCCCGACAAAACGCTGACCGAAAAGTCGCTGCTCGCGTCGGATAAGGACGATATGTATCGCAAGCTGCACCACCACGGCCCGGCTTTCGAGTCGGAATACGCCGCTTACCGCATCTATTTCGACAAGAAGCAGAGCGTCGACACCTATGGCAAGAAGCAGCCGCGCCTGGAGCTGCGCGAGACGATGTGGTACCCCTCCGACGAGCAGCTCGCGGCAGGATACGGGCACGATAACCTGCGCGTTTTCGGCACGATCTCCGTCGGGGCGCTCAAGGGGTGGAATCCTGCCGGGCGGCGTATGGAGCACATCGTCGACATGCGTCGGCGCGAGGCTGCGATCCGGGCCTACGGGCCGTTGCGCACGGTGGTCGACATGCGGGTCGAGGGGTGGAAATACGGCGGTCGCGAGATCGACATGACTTCGCGTTACATCCTCTACGGGGGCGGTTCGGTCGTCAAGGTCGAGAACCGCATCGAGGGCGAGGAGGTCGACGCGCTGGAGTTCGCCACCGGCGTGATGAAGATCGCCGACAACCGGGTGCGCATCGTCCGCGACGACGACTCCTATGTGCTGGAGACCGTCGGGCGCGACTTCCCCGAGAACGACACCTTGAAATGGGAGCGCGAGACGGTCGGCCTGGCGGTCTGGTTGCCGGCCCGGCAGGTCGCCTCGCAGATCGACGATGCGACGAGCTATCTTTGCCAGCTGCATCCCGCACAGGGCCGTGTCGACTACTGGTTCGTCATGGGGTGGCTCAAGAGCGCCTTTTTCGGGTCGCGCGAAGCCTCGGGCGAATTCGACGCTTTCCGGGCCTGCTGCCTTTCGCCCGAGTCGCGCAAGCCCGGCTTCTATCCCTATCCCGAAGTGGAGGTAGAGCGATTGGAATAGGCGTCGGAATGGCTGTGTGCCGCGATGCGATTGCCGGTTGCGGCGGCGTCAGCTCTCATTGTCGACGGCGAAAAATCCTTGTTTTGCGTCAAAAAATCCCAATTCCGTAGCCCGCTTTCATCGTACATTTGTATAGTCCGAGTCGACCGAAATTTAAAAACCGATAAATTTTTACGAATCTATGAATCTCAAATCCGTGATCTTCTCGTTGGCCGTTGCGGCCTTCGCCACCGCATGCTGCCCCTCTGCCGGTTCCCGGTGCGGGGCGCTGCCTGCCGACATGCCTTTCGACATGCCCGACGTTCCGCGGCCTGCGATCCCCGCACGCTCGGTCAGCGTCGCCGACTTCGGCGGCGTGGGCGACGGCCATACCTTGTCCAC
>CAMWJM010000026.1 GCA_947174575.1 uncultured Alistipes sp.
GCACGGCGCCGATCGCCATTTTCCAGATGCGCACCCGTCCCGTCGCCTCCTCGCGACTGCGGCGTGCAGCCCGCGCCTCGCGCTGGGTGCGGATATACTGCCCGGGGCGGTATTCGCGCCCGGCATCCTCCGACCGCTCGCCGCGCAACTCGGCGCGACGCTGCTCGCGCGCCTCCTTCTCGGGGTCGTAGTAGCGCGGGATGTAGTTGAAGCGGTTCGCGTGTTTCTTAAACGGTGTGAAACCCAGCATAGGCGTCTTATCTAAAGAAGCTCTTCATCCGCTCGAAGATATTCTGGTTCTTCACCGACTCGGCTTTCTGAAACGCGGGCTGCTGGGCCAGCTGCTCCACGAGCCGCTTCTCCTCGGCGTTGAGCTTCGCAGGGACGGTGATGTCCACCACCACCAATTCGTCGCCGCGGCCATAGCCGTTCACGTCGGGCAACCCCTTGCCGCCCAGACGCAGCACCTTGCCGGCGTGCGTCCCCGGCGCGATCTTGATCTTCGCCCGCCCGTCGACCGTCGGCACTTCGACCGTGCCGCCCAGCAAGGCGGTCGTGACGGTGATGTTGAGGTTGTGGATCAAATCGTTGCCGTCGCGGATCAACTCGGGATCGGGTATCTCTTCGATGAGCACCTGCAGGTCGCCGTTCACGCCGCCGTGACGGGCCGCATTGCCCTTGCCCGTCACCGTCAGGGCCATGCCCTCGCCCACGCCGGCCGGAATGGCGATCTCCACCACCTCCTGACCGCGCACGGTGCCCTCGCCCTTGCATCGGTCGCAGGGCGCCGTGACGACCTTGCCCGTACCGCCGCACGTGGGACATACGCCCTGCGTCTGCACACGCCCGAAGAAAGTGTTCTCCACACGCATCGCATAGCCCGAACCGCCGCAGGTCGAGCAGGTCGAATACGACGACGCATCCTTGGCTCCCGTGCCGCCGCACTTGTCGCAGGCCACGGTCTTGTTGATCTTGAGTTTCTTGGTCACGCCCGTGGCGATCTCGGACAGCGTGAGTTTCACCTTCACGCGGATGTCCGAACCGCGGTTGACCCGGCGCCCGCCCCCCGACGAGGAGCGGAAGCCCCCGCCGAAATGTCCGCCGAAGATGTCGCCGAACTGCGAGAAGATGTCCTCCATGGAGAACCCGCCGCCGAATCCGCCGAATCCTCCGGCACCGCCGCCGGCCGCACCGCCCATGCCGGCATGACCGAACTGATCGTAACGGGCGCGCTTGTCGGGGTTCGACAGCACATCGTAGGCCTCGGCGGCCTCCTTGAACTTCTCCTCGGCCTCCTTGTCGCCCGGATTCTTGTCGGGGTGATACTGGATGGCCGCCTTGCGATAGGCTTTCTTTATTTCGTCGGCGTTAGCGTTTTTCTGGACGCCCAACACTTCGTAGTAGTCCCTTTTCTCTGCCATGATCCTATTCTCCTACAACCACTTTGGCGAACCGCAGCACCTTGTCGCCCAACATATAACCGGTCTGCACGACGTCGATCACGCGGCCCTTTTTCTCCTCGCCGGCGGCGAACTTGGCCACGGCTTCCGACAGATCGGGATCGAACTCCTTGTCGCGTACCTCCATTTCGGTCACGCCCCGCTGGCGCAACGCCTCGGCGAACTTCTGCGCGATGAGCGTCACTCCGGCCCGCAGGGCTTCGAGATCGTCGCTTTTCTGCATGGCGTCGACGGCACGCTGCACGTCGTCGCGCACGGGAAGCATGGCCAGCAGCACGTCGCGGCCGCCCGTCGCGACCAACTCCATCTTCTCGCGCAGCGTACGCTTGCGGTAGTTGTCGAACTCGGCTTGCAGGCGCAAGAACTTGTCTTTCCACTCGGCTGCCTCGCTCTGCGGATCGGGCTGCGATGCAGCCCGGTCTGCCAAGGTGTCAGTCGCACCCTCGGCTCCGTCTGCCACATTGGCACACCGATCGTCCTCGCACGCGGTCGAAGCCTGGCCCGAAGCGGCAGCCTCTTCGACATCAACCTCCTGGTTATTAGCTTTTTCCTGTTTCATATGATCTTATTTTCCGATATTCCGTCTTATAAATCGCACAAATTGCATACCAGCCGCCGGGTGTCAGCCGACGATGAAAATCGCCGGATGTTTCTGTAAATCGGGCCGCTGACCGCGGCGCCACTCGTCGACCGTGTGCGTCGAGATGAACTCGTCCGGCGCCGTGATCTCCATCGCCACGGTGAGCCTCGTCGCGGGCGCCAGCACCTGCAGGAGCTGCTCCAGCAACTTGGCGTTGCGGTAAGGCGTCTCGATGAAAAGCTGCGCCTGGCCCTCGCTCTGCGCGCGGCGCTCCAGCCGCCGGATCGCCTGCGCCCGTTCGGGCGGCTTGACGGGCAGATAGCCGTTGAACGCGAACGACTGCCCGTTCAACCCCGAAGCCATCAGCGCCAGCAGAATCGACGACGGCCCCACCAGCGGCACGACCCGGATGCCCCGCCGATGACACGCCTCCACCACCAACGCTCCCGGATCGGCCACGCCCGGCACTCCGGCTTCGGAGATCACGCCGGCCGAACGCCCCGCCAGCAGCGGCGCCACCAGCTCCTCGACCTCGCGGCCCGCCGCCGTATGCTCGTTCAACTCGCGGAACTCCAGCGTGTCTATAGGCCGCGCGATGCCCGCTTTCGACAAAAAACGCCGCGCCGTACGCGTGTTCTCCACGATGAAGTAGTCCAAACCCTCCATCACGGCCCGGTTGGCCGCCGGCAGCACGTCCCACGGTGCCGTCCGATCCGAAATCGGACAGGGAATCAAATATAAAGTGCCTTTCACTACTCTTTCAAATATATCCGCTTCACCCGCGCCGACACCGAAGTCATGATTTCATAGGGGATCGTGTCGAGCACCCGGGCCATGGTTTCGAGGTCGTTGCCGGGCGTCGGCGAGAAGATCACGGCCGCGTCGCCCTCCTGCACGTCGGGAATGTCGGTGATGTCGATCATGCAGCTGTCCATGCAGATGCGCCCCACGATCGGCGCCGGATGCCCGGCCACCAGCACCGACCAGCGCCCGCAACCCAGGTGGCGATCCAACCCGTCGGCATAGCCCACGGGGATCGTCGCCGTCACGGTCGGACGCGTCAGCTTCCCGGCGCGCCCATACCCCACGGCGTCGCCGGCCGGCAAATGCTTGATCTGCACGATATGCGTTTTGAGCGTCGAGACGGGCCGCAGCGCCGGGTTGTGCTCCCAGCCCAATCCATAGAGACCCAGCCCCAGCCGGCACATGTCGAACTGCGCCTCGGGAAAACGGTCGATCGCCGCCGAGTTGGCCGTATGACGGACGACGGGATAACCGAGCCGGTCGGCCAGCGCCCGGCTCATGCGGTCGAAGCGCGCGATCTGCTCGCGCGTATAGGCATCCTCCTCGGGCATGTCGGCGCAATTGAGGTGCGAGAAAATCGTCGCCACCTTCACCTGCGGCAGCGTCGCCAGCACCTCGCCCAGCTCGGCGATCTCCGACTCCATGAAGCCCAGACGGTGCATGCCCGTGTCCAACTTCACATGGATCGGATAGCGCTGCTCGCCCGCACGGGCGGCCGCAGCAGCGAAAGCCTTGAGCGAACGGAGGCTGTAAATCTCGGGTTCGAGCCGGTTGGCGATCATCGGATCGAAGCTGTCGGCATCGGCATTGAGCACCACGATGGGCATGGCGATCCCCCGCTCGCGCAGCAGCACGCCTTCGTCGGCGAACGCCACAGCCAGATAATCGACACCCTGATGCTGGAGCATCTGCGCCACCTCGAAGTCGCCGGCACCATACGATCCGGCCTTGACCATGGCGACCATGCGGGTGCCGAAGCCGAGTTTCGCGCGGAAATGGTTGAGGTTGTCGGTCATAGCGTCGAGGTCGACCTCCAACACGGTGGTGTGGCTCTGCCGCGCCAGGGCGTGGGCCAGCTTCTCGAACCGCCACTCCCGGGCGCCCTTGAGCAACACGGCGCGCCCGGCGATCGCCTCGCGGCTCAACCGCCCGATGCACTGGTCGGTGGAGGCGAAGAAGCTTTTTTCGCACGCGAACAGCGCCGCATAGCGCTTGAGCTTGGGGCCGATGCCGACCAGCGAGTCGATGCCCGCCCGACTCACCATCTCCGCCACACGGCCATACAGCTCGTCGTCCGACAACCCGCTCTGCGCGATGTCCGACAGCACCAGCGTTCGCCGACGCCCGAGCGCCACGGAGTGGAGATAGTCCAACGCCAGAGCCAGCGAATTGAGGTCGAGGTTGTAGGCGTCGTCGACGAGGATCGAATCGTTGATGCCCTCCTTGACTTCCAGACGCATGGCCACGCGCGGCGCCGTCGAAAAAGCGGGAGCGCCGTATCCCATGGCCGCGCAGAACGCCTCGACGATCTGGGCATTGCGGCGCGAAGCGGCATTGCCGATCACCGAAGGCGACACCTCGGGGAACGAGGCCGCATCGACGGGCTTGCGATCGCCATAGCGCGCGGCAATCATGCGCCCCAGCGGCTCGTAGTAGCTATGGTAAACGATCTTCGACGCGCTGCGCGCCAGAATCATCTTTTCGTCGCACTTCTGCTCCAGGTTGAGGAAATGCTCCTGATGCGCGTCGCCTATCGAGGTGAAGATCGCCACGTCGGGCCGGATGATCCGCTCCAGACGCTCCATTTCGCCCGGTTCGGAGATGCCGGCCTCGAAAATGGCCAACTGCTCGTCGCCCTCCAGCATCAACACCGAGAGCGGCACGCCCAACTGCGAATTGTAGCTCTTGGGCGAGCGGTAGAACTTCATGCCCGCAGGCAGCTCCTCGGCGATCCACTCCTTGATGACGGTCTTGCCGTTCGAGCCGGTGATGCCGACCACCGTACCGCGGAACTGCGCCCGGTGGTAGGCCGCCAGCGTCTGCAAAGCCCCGATGGCGTTCTCGACGACCACATAGCCGCACCCAGGCTGCACCTCGACTTCGCGCTCCACCAGGAAAGCCCGCACGCCGCGCTCGAACATCCGCCCGACGAACTCGTGCGAGTCGTGGTTGGCGCCACGCAGCGCCACGAACATGGGGCTGCACCCCATTTCGCACGACAGCGACCGGCTGTCGGTGACCACCGAACGCACCTCGACGTCGCATCCCCGGAACTTTCCGCCGCAAAGAGCGGCGATTTGCGAAAGTTTGTATTCCATATATTATAACGTTACGATCGTAATACCCGCGCCCCCTCGGTCGGCATGCTCGTCGACCGCCGACACCACCTCGGGCACGGTGCGCAGATAGCGGCGGATCTCCTCCTTGAGCGCTCCGGTGCCCTTGCCGTGGAGGATCGTCACCGACCCCACGCCCAGCATCAGGGCGTCGTCGACGAATTGCTGCACCGCATCCAACGCCTCCGCGGCGCGCATGCCCCGCACGTCGATATGGTCGCGGAACGCCAGTTTGCGGGCCGAAATATCGGCCGACACCACCGTGCGGGCCGTCGAGGGACGCGTCGCTTCGCGATATTCGTTGTTCGAAACCGCCGTCAGCAGCTCCTTGTCCACCGTGGTCAGGATCTGTCCGAACGCCACCTGCACCTTGCGCCCCTTGACCGAGCGTACCTCGCCCACCATCTCCTGCCCGGCCATGCGCACTTTGACACCCGGCTCGATCTCGCGTCTCTTCGGCGGTTCGGGCGCCGGCTGTCCGGCCGACAGCTCGCCCCGCTGTGCCTTGCGCTCGGCCCGGCGTTCGCGGCGCCGCTCGATGCGCTCGATTTCGCGGGCTATTTCGGCATCGCGCTCGGCGGCATCGGCCTGCTCGGCAGCGGCCCGAAAATCCTCCAGCTCCCTGCGGGCCAGCCGCGTCGTCTCTTTCTCGGCCTGCGCCTCGCGAATGGTGCGGATCGTACTCTCGATCTGCCGGTTGGCATCGGCGATAAGCTGTTGCGCCTCCTGCTTGGCTTTTTTCAGAATTTCCTGACGCTCCGAGCGGATCTTCGCCAGTTGCTCGGCATAGCTCTGCTCCAGCTCCTCGACCTTGCGATCGGTCAGGCGGATGCGGTCGCGCTTCTGCTCCCAATAGTGCTTGTCGCGGGCGATTTCGCGCAGCTGCTTCTCTATGTTGATGTGATCCGATCCCGCCTTTTCCGAAGCGGCTCGGATAATCTCCTCGGGCAACCCGATCTTGCGGGCGATCTCCACGGCGAACGAACAGCCGGGCTTGCCCGTTTCGAGCCGGAACAGAGGCCGGATGTGCTGCACGTCGAACATCATGGCGCCGTTGGCTATGCCCTCGGTGCTCGCCGCATAATACTTGATGTTGGCGTAGTGCGTGGTGATGACGCCGTAGCACCCCTTTTCGAGCAGCCGCTCCAGAATGGCTTCGGCGATCGCCCCGCCGATGATCGGCTCGGTGCCCGACCCGAATTCGTCGATCAGCACCAGCGTGCGGTCGGAAGCTCCCGAGAGCATGTTTTTCATGTTCACCAGGTGCGACGAATAGGTCGACAGATCGTTGTCGATCGACTGCTCGTCGCCGATGTCGATGAACAGCGAGCGGAACACCGGCAACTCCGAAATCTCCGACGCCGGCACCGGGAAACCGCATTGGAACATATACTGCACCAGCCCCGCGGTCTTCAGACACACCGACTTACCGCCGGCATTGGGTCCGGAGATCACCAAAATGCGCTTGTGCTTGTCCAACTGCATCGACAGCGGCACGATGTCGCGCCCCTGCGCCCGCAGGGTCTGCTGCAACAGCGGGTGGCGCGCATCCTTGAGTACCAGCCGGTCGTCGGTCGATACGATGGGTTTGCCGCATCCGTTCTGCGAGGCCCACCGCCCTTTGGCGCGCAGCATGTCTATTTCGGCCAGATAGTCGCCCGACGCGGCGATCAACTCGGCATCGGGGCGCAGCGAATCGGTCAGCTCCGTGAGGATGCGCACGATCTCGCGCCGCTCGGCATACTCCAGTTCGCGCAGTTCGTTGTTCAGCTCGACCACCTCCACCGGCTCGACATAGAACGTGCGCCCGGTAGCCGACTCGTCGTGGATGAATCCGTCGAGCTTGCGTTTGTTGGCCGCCGAAACCGGGATCACCGTCTTGCCGTCGCGCACCGAGAGCTGCGCGTCGGCCTCCACGATGCCGGCGCTTTTGGCCGCGGCCAGCACCTGCTGCAACCGCTTGGCCGCCTGCCCCTCGCGCTCGCGAATGGCCCGTCGGATTTCGGCCAACTCGGGCGATGCACTGTCCCTGACCTCGCCGAAGCGGTCGACGATAGCGTCGATGCGCCGCACGATGTCGGGAAACGACTCGACGCCCCGCGTACGGGCCGCCAGTGCGGAATAATGCTGCTGCCGCGCCCCGATGAACGCCACGATCTCGCCCACCAGAGCGAGCGCCCGGCGCAGGACGACCGCCTCGTCCGCATCGAGAAACGTCCCCTCGACACGCAGCTTGGCCGTCAGATGATCGGTATCGGGATAGTCGCCGCCGGGAAAATCGTGCTCCATGTCGAGCAACAACCGCATTTCGTCGGCCAGCGACAGGCGCCGTTCGATCTCCGACGCCGAAGTCGTGAACGTCTCGCCGGCCAGCAGCGCACGCGCGGCGTTCATGGTGCACAACGCCGCGACCTGCTCGCGAAGCCGGTCGAAACCTATTTTCTGCTCGAAAGAGGCAGGGTAAATCATCGTCTATTCCGCCCGCTTGGCCGCTTTGAGCGAATCGCGTTCGGCCTTGGCCGCAGCCTTGGCGGCCCGGCGCTCGGCCCGCTCCTTCATCTTTTCGGGATCGCGCCCGAAGAGCGACAGGTGGACATACCGCGCGGGGTAGGCTTTCAGATCGGCCAGCAGGGCCGACAGATGCCCCGAAGCGAGCGTGAGCGAATCATAAAGCGCGGGATCGTTCATCAACCGGCCGGCGGTACCGTCGCCCCGGTCGAGCTTGTGCAGCAAATCGTTGAGCGAGCCGGCGGCCTCGGAAAGCTCGCGCGCGAAATCGGCGTCGGAGAGCTGCGCGGCGATCCGGTTCAGACTATAGACGATACTGTCGATCCGCCCGGCGTTGGAACCGAGCGCACCGGAGAACCGGGCGAAATTATCCACGACGGCGTGCAGATTCCGCTTCTCGGCGGTCAGCAGGCCGCTCAACTCGCCCGTCAGCGCATTGAGGTGAGCGAGCGTGGCGCCGATATTCTGCTCGTTGGACTCCAGCAGCCGACTCACATCGTCCAGCGTTCGCGACAGATCGCCGGTCACCTGCGAAATCTTCTGCTTCACGAAATCCAGCTCCGAGCCGGCCACGTCCATCAAACCCGGATCGCGCCCCGAGCGGATCGTGTCGCCCTTGGCGAAACAAGTGGGCGCCGTGCCGTAGGTGATCTCGATCGCTTTCGACCCCATCAACCCGTTGCTCACGATCCGAGCCTCCGAATCGGTGGGGATGCCGTACTCCTTCTTGACGGTCAGCCGCAGCACCACGCGGTCGCTGCGCTGCGGGTCGAACATGATCGCCGACACGGTGCCGATCTTCACCCCCTTGACCATGATGGGCGAGGCGTTCTGCACGCCGCCGACCTGGTCGTAGACGGCGTAATACTCCACATTGCGCCCGAAGATGTCGAATCCCTTCAGAAACCGGATACCGGCCCACGCCGCACAGATCATCGCCACGGCGAACAGCCCTATTTTCGCTTCTCTTTTCATATGATAGTTCTCTATTTCACGATTTTACCGTCGCGACACCGCACGATGAAAGCATCGGGGAACCGCTTCCGCACCTCCTCCGTCAACCGCCGATGCGCCTCGGCTCGGGTGTCGCATTCATACACGCAATATTTGTAGCGGAATGCGCCGTCGGCCGTATATTGCCGGGCTTGCCCGCAGTACTCTTTCAGCTGGCTCTTGTCGTCGAGCTTCACGGGTATGCGGCTCGAAAGAATCTGCACCGCATAGCGCACGATCGGCTTCTTCGCCGGCTTCGCATCGGATTTCGCCGCAGGCTGCGGTTCGGCGACCGCCGGAGCGGGCGCAGGCGCAGGGGTCGCCGCGGGGGCGGGACGCACGGGTTCTTCCTCGGCGCCGCGCGTCTCCAGCACATAGGCCGAATAATCCTTGACCGCCCGGAACAGCGAACGCGCCAGCTCCTCCTGCCCCTTGTCGGACTTGAGGTAGGCGGCTTCGCGCGAATTCGACAGGAAGCCTATTTCGGTCAGCACACCGGGCATGTCGGTGGCATAGAGCACACGCAGCAGCTGGGGTTTGATCTTGCGCACATGCCGCCCGATCTTGAGGTAATTGTTCTGGATGCAGCGCGCCATGGCCATGCTGTATTCGCCATAGGTGAACTGCAGGTTCTGGATATAGGCCCGCACGATGGCCGCCGTCCGCTCGTCGGACATGTCGATCAAATCGTCGCGGTTGTTCTCGTAGAGCGCATCCTGGTTGTAGTGCTGCTCCTTGGGACTCTCGCCCATGACCAGCGTCTCCACGCCGCGGGCCGAAGCATCGTCGGCCGCATTGACATGGATCGAGATGAAGAGGTCGCCGCCCGCCTTGTTGGCGATGTCGGCCCGGGCCTGCAGATCGTCGATCTTGGTGCGGGCCAGCGCCTTGTCCGTAGTGCGGGTATAGACCACCTGGACACCCGGCATACCCTCCCGGATCATCTTGCCCAAGCGCAAGGCGACCTTCAGCGTGAGGGCTTTCTCCGTGGTGCCGAAATAGGTCGCACCCGGATCGTCGCCTCCGTGTCCGGGATCGATCACCACGACCCGCACGCCGCACGGTGCAGGCTGCGCCGTCGCGCCGTCGGCCCGAACCGTCGCCAGCGCGACGAGCAACATCCCGAAAATCCGTCGTATATACATAAAACGCTGTTTCGACAAAATGCGAGCAACCTCGAACGAGTCCGGTTTTTGTGTTCGGCTTATTCGTATCTTCGGCTACGCCCAAGATACTCTCGCTCGGCAATGCACAAATAAATTTGGCATTGCCCTCGGCTTTTCGTATCTTTGTCGGGTTAAACCGGCCCCGGAGAGCTAGCACACGCCGATCCGGGCGGTATTGACCACTTGTCGGGAAATGGACGATTTTTTTTGGGATTTTGAAAACTGCCAAGAAGAAAGGCTGACTCTTATAACAATCTGACGCTGCCGACGACTAGTAGAGTGTAGATGTCGGTGGGCGCCGTATCAGTAAAAAAAAATGGGGGGGGGGGGGG
>CAMWJM010000027.1 GCA_947174575.1 uncultured Alistipes sp.
CCAAAGAATCGAGGGGTGCTTCTACGATGAAGTAATCTTCAGTTTCTTCTACGACGCAGGCCGTCAGGCCGGAGGCGTTGATCTGGATGGTTTTCATAATTGTAAGGTTAACCCGCGAAACATTAGGTTTAGGAATCTAATTTCCTATATAATTCACAGAGAATCTGTTAATTATTTTTCTTCGCTTTTTCTTTTTGTCGGGCTTCTTTTTTTGCTTGACGTTCAACTTTACGGCGTTCTTTATCCGTCAAAACAGAGGTTCTTGTCTTCACGGGTTCAGACATCGATTTTGTTTGCTTATTAGAGGTTGTAAGTGTATCGGATGTATTTTTTGTGACATTTTTCTCCGGAACAGTTCTTTTTGTGGAATTGACCGTAGTTGTCCCTTTGGTAGGGTTAACCGTAGCTTTTACTTGCGGTTTAGTCGATGTTGCAGAAGCGGAAGTCTTTTTTTCTTTCTGCTGCGAATTTATTTGAGGTGTTGAAGAAACCGGTTTCTTAGCATCTGCATCTATTTGCTGAATTTGTTCCGTTTTCGTTTCAGCAGGTGTCTGTTGAGCACTCTTTTCATCAGATGCTGCGCCAATAAATATAAAAACAATAACACCAATGATAATAAGGATAATCGAGCCGCAGCCCAAAGATTCTTTAGGATCGGGAACTTCTTGAAGCATCCATGCCATAATTTTAAACGAGTAAAGTTTTTCAAATCGAAAATTCAAAACAGGATCATGCAATCACTATTGCACTCAATGGATGAGAAGGTATTCACGACAGATTTTTCATAGCAACAAAGTTTTTGTTGCCATCCGACTCCTAATATGGCGGGTTAATATGAAAACAGAAAGTGTGGAGTCGTTCGTTTATCCGAATAGAGGTTCTGGAATACCTTTGTAGAAATAAACTAACACAATACCCCACACCTGTTCAGTATGGGGTAGATAGAAAATGCAACCACAGAGGGTCAGATAACACATACCGAAACAGATGATGAGTGCTGTCGTTTACCCTCTACAATGAATTTTCCAGATTCCTATTCGGGGTGAAAGCGAAACACTTTCATCAATATGTACGCCGCTTGCGCGACAGGGCAAAGATAGAAAATGTTTTTGCTTCGGACAACACTCATCGGGGTATTGTTGCGCAAATCTCGGAGAAATCGCCGTAGGAAGTATTGCATTCCAAGCCGGTTCGCATCACGTGAGCGCTCTCACATGACGTTTAAGCCGACGAATCGGGAAATACCGTTTCTAATGTTGCACCGAATTTGCAAGGCGGAGGGTATGAAGCGAACAATATTATTGGCGCTGCTGATTGCAGCATGCGGAGCATCGAGAGCGGAAATGTGCACGAGAGTAGTATACACGGGACCGGAAGAAACGGTATTGACGGGTCGGACGATGGATTGGAAAGAAGACCCGCAGAGCAAACTTTGGATATTCCCGCGGGGCATGCACCGCAACGGAGCTGCGGGCGCAAATTCGTTGGAATGGACGTCGAAATACGGCAGCGCGGTGACTTCGGCCTACGACATCTGCACGACAGACGGGATGAACGAAAAAGGGCTGGTCGCGAATCTGCTATGGCTGGCCGAATCGGAATACCCCGCGCGCGACAGTCGCAAACCGGCCATTTCAGTCTCGGTGTGGGCGCAATATATATTGGATAACTTCGCGACCGTAGACGAAGCCGTCGCTGCTTTTTCGAGCGGCGCATTCGACGTGGTCTCCGATTTGATGCCCGACGGTTCGCGCATGGCGGCGTTGCATCTGTCGGTGTCGGATGCCTCGGGCGACAGCGCCATATTCGAATACATCGACGGCAAACTCGCCATCCGCCACAGTCCGGAATATACGGTGATGACCAATTCGCCGACCTTCGAAAAACAGCTGGCGCTCGACGACTACTGGAACAACATCGGCGGACTGGTTTTCCTGCCGGGCACCAATCGTGCGGCCGACCGGTTCGTACGGGCCTCGTTCTATATCGGCTCGATCCCGAAAACCGACGACACCCGACTGGCCGTAGCCTCGGTTTTCAGCGTCATCCGCAACGTCTCGGTGCCGCTGGGAATCAGCACTCCCGACGAACCGAACATCTCGTCGACGCGCTGGCGCACGGTCGCCGACCAGAAAAACCGGGTCTACTACTACGAATCGGTGCTCTATCCGTTCCTCATCTGGGTGGATTTCGACGGACTGGATTTCTCGGCCGGCACCCCCGTCAGGATGATCGATCCGGCATCGGGCCAACGATATGCCGGCAATACGACATCCCGATTCGTCCCGACGGCACCGTTCATCTTTCAAACGGCGAACTGAATCGCAAAGCCGACCGGTTATTCGAGAAAATGATTTTCCTGGTTGTTGGCCAGGGAGAATTCGCGCAGCGAGCGGAGGTGGCGGTGCAGCATGGCGACGCACTCCTCTTCGTTCCGTTCGCGAACGAGCCGCAGCAACTCGCGATGCTCGAAACAAACCTCGTCGGAAGGCACGGAGCAGACGCTATAACGCTGGTAATAGCGCAGCACGTCGGGCGTGATGACCAGCAGCAGCGACGCGATGACGGGATTGTGGGCGCCGCGCGCCAGCGCCTGGTGGTAGGCGAAATCCTTGGGCACCCGTTCGTCGGAGTAGAACGACGCTTCGCACACCGCCAGCGCCTCTTCGATGACCGCCAAATCCTCCTCCGTGCGGTTGCGGGCACAGAGCCTCAGGGCCTCCGACTCGAGCAGTTCGCGCACATAGACCAACGACGCGAAGTCATATTGCTGAATCTGCAGGGCATCGGTAATCATGCGTTCGAGCACCTGCATGGTCTCGCGCGCCACGACCGTGCCGCTCTGCGGGAACGTCTGGACGATGCCGTAAAACTCCAGTTTCTGGAACGCCGCACGGACATGGGCGCGGCCCACCCCCAGCTTCTCGGCCAGCCGCCGCTCGGCGGGCAACCGTTCGCCGGGCTGCAGACGGCCCGAATAAAGCTGTTCCTTGATATATTTGAGCACCTCCTCGACCTGGGAGATGCCGGGCGCATAATTCATAGCCTTCATTTCGGTTTGGGATTGCAAAGGTCGCAAAAAAAACCAATCAAACCAAAATTATCGCACCTCCTTTTTCACCTCGAAATCGGCGAAACGCAGAATTTCGTCGCGCAACTGCGATTTCAGCGCCCCCTGCTTGCCGAAACTGCGGTAAATACCCCACTTGGGACGCATGCCGGTCGTGCCGTCGCGCCACATGGCCAGCGGCGTACGAGGCACGGACAGCAACTCGCGGCTGTCGCGCAGCCGTCGCACGGAGAGGGTGTAACTCCCCTCGGGTGCGCATTCGATGCGCTCCTCGACCTCGACCCACTCGCCCAGAAACTCCTCCAGATCGGCCCGGGCCAGATAGGTATTGCCGCCGCCCGCGCTCGTAGGCGGCACGTGGATGACTTGCAGCTGGCGCTTGCCGGTGGAGAGCGTGCGGGCCGTGAAGGTGATCAGGGGCATCGAGACGTCGGCCGTACCGGCGGCGTTGTCGATCCCCTTGATCTGGTGGACATGGCAGAACTGCTGCGAGGTCAGCATCCCCGTGGGCAGGCGGAATTTCCAGCGGAAAACCATCGTTTCGCCCTCCTGCCCCACCATCGAGGCCGGCGAATGGCCGTCGGTCTTGATCTCGTTGCGCTGACGGTCGGTGATATTGGGTTTGCCGCGGTCGTCGTCGATGTCGATATGGATATAGAAGTCGAAGACGTAGCGCTGCAACTCCTCGTCCCACGACTGACGGATGTGCTGGAACGGCGCTGCAGCGTGGGCGTTGGAGGTGTCAGGCGTCTCGTAGTTGTAACCGCAGGCGGTAATCAGCGCATAGGTCTGCGCCGTGTCGCCGTCGGCCCGCAACTCGCCCTCCTGCAGCGCGGGCTGCTGCACTCCGGGCTGCGAAGGCTTCGGTTTGTCGGACACAGCGGGAATCTCGAACGTACGCCCCGAGCAGGCCAGCCCCAAAAGAATGAATCCGGCGAAAATAAATCGTTTCATGCTTGGTTTTATAGTCGATTCGGTTTATCTTTGTAAAAATCGGATTGGTCAACCAATCTGGTATACCACACAAAAATAATAAAAAAAAGATAACCAAATCACGCTAACGATGAAAAAACTTCTTTGCGTCGCCCTCCTGCTGGCGACGACCGCAGCCCGGGGGCAGCAGCCCACCAACCGCTACTCGATGAAACTCACGCAGAACGCCGACGGCACCTACGAGTTGATGAACCGCGCGCGCTATGCCCGCATCGTCGACCTCTCGCAGATCGACGACCTGCTCGTCCCCTACACCTACGAGCGCCAGCGGCTCCAGAGCCGCGACTATAAAAATGTGGAAGTCCGCGAAATGGTCTACACCACCCACGAGGGCTACGAGTTGCGGATCGCCGTCGACATGGCCGAGAGCGACCGTCCGACGCCCGTAGTCTTCTACGTCCATGGCGGCGGCTGGTCGCGCGGCAACAACGGCTCGTTCCGCGTGCTGTCGCAGTACATGGCCAAGCAGAAAGGGGTGACGGGCGTGCGCATCGCCTACACGCTGGCGCCGCAGCCGGGCGCCGACGTACGGGTTTCGATCGCCGACATCGAAGCCGCCGTGCAGTATGTCCGCGACCATGCCGCCGAACTCAATGTCGACCCCTCGCGCATGGGCTTCGTGGGTAATTCGGCCGGGGCGCATCTGGCCGCCGTGGGCGCCATGACCGCATCCGGCGCCAAGGCGTTCGTGGGCACGTCGGGCATCTACGACCTGGAAACGGCCAACATTTGCCAGAAGACCAAGGATGCCCAGCGCATCTCCTACTTCTGCGACCGCGATCCCAAGATCGTGCGCGACGCTTCGCCGATCAACCTCATCCCCAAGAAGAAAGCGCCTGCAGCGCTGCTCTTCTGCGGCACGGCCGACATCACCGTCGAGCATGCCCAGAGCAAGGCCTTCGCCGAAGCGCTCCGCCGCCGCGGCGCCAAGGTCGACCTGCAGGTCTACGAGCACTACGACCACAACTTGAGCGCCAAGGCTTCGGACAAGATGGAGGAGGTGTTCTTCAAGACGGTCGATTTCCTCGCCGCAAACCTCTGACGCCATGAAACGGATTCTCATTCTGCTGTTTCTGTTCGCCGGATTCGCCGCGCAAGCCAAGGTAGGCGTTCCGGCCATATTCGGCGACAATATGGTGCTGCAACAGCAGCAGAAAGTACGATTGTGGGGCACCTCCGACGCCCGCGAGGTCGTCGTCGAGACCTCGTGGAGCGACGAGGTGTTCTACGCACCCGTCGAGCAGGGCCGTTGGCAGCTCGCCCTGCCTACTCCGGCCGCTTCCTACCAGCCGCAGGAAATCGTTCTGCGCGATGCCGATTCGGAACTCCGGTGGCACGACGTGCTGATCGGCGAGGTGTGGATCTGCTCGGGACAGTCGAACATGTACATGCCCCTGCGCGGTTACACGGGCCAGCCCGTCGACCGGGCGCTGCCCGCGATCCTCGAAGCGACCGAATACCGCGACCGCATCCGCATGATTACGCTGCCCAAGCGCGAGGCGGCCACTCCGCAATACGACTTCGAGGGCAAATGGGAAGTTCCTGCGCCCGAAACCGCTCTGCGCATGAGCGCTGCGGCCTACTTCTTCGCCCGGGCGCTGACCCGGGCCTTGGACGTACCCGTCGGCATCGTCTCGACGAGCTGGGGCGGCTCGAAAATCGAGGCTTGGATGGACACCGCATCGCTTGCCGAATTGGGCTACGACATAGCGAAGATCAACGCCGATCCCAAGATCGAACCCCGCGCCAAATGCGGCCTGCTCTACAACGGGTTGGTGGCTCCCGTAGCCGGATTCGCGGCCCGCGGCTTCGTGTGGTACCAGGGCGAGTCGAACCGCAAGGAGGCGGCGCGCTATGCCCGGATGATGCAACGCATGGCGGCTTATTGGCGCGCGCAATGGGGCGACCGCAACGACAAGATGCCGTTTCTCTATGTACAAATCGCCCCGCACGGCTATAACCGCCCGGGCGACATTGATGCGGCACGGCTCGTCGAGGCGCAGAGCGACGCGCTGGAACTCATACCCAACGCGGCGATGATCTCCACCACCGATCTGGGCGACGAGCACTGCATCCACCCGCGGCACAAACGCCCCGTAGGCGAGCGACTCGCAGCGGCAGCTTTGGTCAAGGCCTACAAACGCAAACTGCCCGACGCTCTGGCGGTACGCTTCGCCGAAGCCGAATTCGCCGACGGCAAAGCCGTAGTCCGGTTCGACAACGCCCGGCTCGGACTGACGCCCCAGAACGCCGAAGTGACGGGCTTCGAATTGGCGGGCAACGACGGCAAGTTCTACCCCGCCGAGGCCCGCATCGTGCCGTCGAAACCCCTCATAGAAGTCTCATCGCCCAAAGTGCCGGCACCCGTCGCCGTGCGCTATGCGTTCCACAACTACAGCCCCGGCAACCTCGCCAACACGCTCGGCATGCCGGCGATCCCGTTCCGCACGGACAAATAAAAGAGGAGGCCCGGAAAATTCCGGGCCTCCTCTTCGTTAGAGCATTCCGCTACGAGAAGAGCGTACCGCCGTTGATGTCGATGTTCGTACCAGTCAGGTAGCTCGACTCGTCGCTGGCCAGGTAGCAAACCAGGTCGGCGACCTCCGAAGCCTCGCCTTCGCGACGCAGGGGCGCCGTGTTATGCAGGTTCTCGCGCGCTTCGGGCTTGGTGAAACGATCGTGGAACGAGGTGTTGATCATACCCGGAGCCAGCGCATTGACGCGGATGCCCTGCGGGCCGAGTTCCTTGGCCATGGCGCGCGTGTGGCACATGACGGCCGCCTTGGCCGTGGCATAGACCGAAGCACCCGGGCCGCCGCCGTCGCGAGCCGCCTGCGACGAGAAGTTGATGATCGAACCGCCGGCCGGCATCATGGGCACCACTTCGCGCGTGCAGAGGAACACCGAACGCATGTTGACGTCCATGAGGAAGTCGTACCACGCTTCGTCCTGCTCGACGATCTTCTTGCGGCCGACGATGCCGCCGACGACGTTGACCAGAATATCGACCTTGCCGCCGAACGCTTTGCCGGCCTCGGCGAAGAGCTTCTTGACATCGGCCGCCTTGGTCATGTCGCCCTGCACGGCGATCGCCTCGCCGCCGTCGGCCTTGATCATGTCGAGGGTCTTGGCCGCATCGTCGGGGTTGTCGAAGTAGTTGAGGCATACCTTGGCCCCTTCGAGAGCCAGTTTCACCGAGATCGCACGACCCAGGTCGCGCGCACCGCCCGTAACGACGGCTACTTTTCCATTGAGTTTCATAATGTCGTTTACAATTTAAGTACTTGAAAATATGGTTGTTTCGCTTTATTTTTTCACCTGTTCGATGCGCCCGCCGAAAAGGAACACGCACAGCAGGCTGGCCGGCACGAGCGAGGCGCCGAGGATGAAGAACGACGTCCACACGCCGCTCTGCGTCAGATAGGGCACCAAAAGAATCGAGACGATCGTACCCAGCACGGCCGCCGCGCCGCCCAGTCCGGCCAGCGAACCCACGGCCTTGCCGGTCTGGAAGTCGCTGGCGAGGGTCTGGATGTTGGTCATCACGAACTGGTAGCCGCCCAGGATGAATGCCATCATCGCCACGGCCATCATGGCCGACGAAGCCACGGCGGCCAGCACCATGCCGGGCACGATGATGCAGCCGCCTACGATCATCGCCGTCTTGCGGGCGAAGTCGACGCTCTTGCCGCGGGCGATCAATAGTCCGGAAAACCAACCTCCGGCCACCGAACCTACGGCGGCACCTACATAGGGCACCCATGCCGACATGGCGATCTGCTTGATGTCGAGTCCGAAGACTTCGATCAAGTAGATCGGCAGCCACGTGACGAACATCCACCAGATCGGGTCGAGGAAGAAGCGGCCCAGAATCACGGCGTAGTTCTTGCGCTCGGAGAGGAGCTGCCCCCAGGTCTTGGCCGTGTCGCACGAAACGCGGCACTCGGGCTGACCCGAAAGGATGTATTCGCGCTCCTCGTCGGTCACCCACGGGTGTTCCTTGGGGCCTTTCTTGTTGATAATCAACCAGGGAATCACCCACAGGATGCCCAGCGAACCGACGACCACGAACGTGATGCGCCAGCCGAACGCCAGGAACAGCACCGGGATGAGCACCGGCGCGATGACCGAACCCACCGAAGCGGCGGCCCCGAAGATGCCCTGTGCGAAAGCGCGCTCTTTCTGCGGAAACCATTCAGCGTTGGACTTGGTGGTGCCGGGCCAGGGGCCGGCTTCGCCCAGACCGAGCATCACGCGGAAGAACGTCAGCGACCGCAGCCCCGAGGCGAGCGACGCCAGCGCGTCGGCACCGCCCCACAGCAGGGCCGAGAGGGTGAAGCCGCGGCGCGTACCGATCTTGTCGTAGACGCGGCCCGAAACCAGCTGGCTGATGCCGTAGGCCACCATGAAGAACATGGTGATGACGGCCAGCAGGCTCTTGGACTGCCGTTGCTGCTGCTCGACGGGTGCCGAGGTGTCGATCAATCCCAGGTCTTTGGCGATGCCGCCGTAGCGCATATACTCGATCGAGCCGTCGGGCAATACCGACACCTCGTCGGCCGTGAGCCGCACATGCTCGTCATCGACGGTCGCGTCGTAGATGCCGGTCATCTCATCGTAGGTGTAATCCGAACATACGACTTTGGTGTTGGCCACCCACATGTAGTTGAGCGTGCCGCGGTCGAGATAGTTGATGACGGTCACCACCACGATCAACCCCAGCACGACCCATCGGAATCCTTTGATCTTCATAGGGCGTTACTTTTTGAGGAAATCGGCGCGGTGGGGCGAGAACGTGTCGATCAAAATACCCGGTTCGAGGCAGACGCAGCCGTGCAGCTCGTCGGGCGCCACATAGTAGCCGTCGCCGGCTTCGAGAATGCGTTTTTGGTCGCCTATGGTCAGCTCGAACTTGCCGCTGGCGACATAGGTGGCCTGACTGTGGTAGTGCTCGTGGAGCGTGCCCACGGCCCCTTTGTCGAACTTGACCTTGACGATCATCAACTGGCCGTCGTAGCCCATGATCTGGCGGGCGATGCCCGGTGCGGGATGCTCCCACTGAAGCTCGTTTTCGAGCTGGAATGTTTCGCTGCGTGTTTTCATATTCATTGCGGTTTTAATCGGTTAGTCGATGCGGATGTCGTAGGGGCCTGTCCAGCAGAACGTGCCCTCGGAGGTCTCGACCTTGTGGCGTCGGTCGGCGTCGGTCGTGCGGTTGGCCACGCACAGCACCACGCGGTGGCCGCCCTCGTATTCGGCCAGCGCCACGGTGTAGTCGGGCGTATCGCACAGCAGCCGCACGCCGCGGCACGACGAAGTGAGGTTGTCCGACTGCTCGACCTGCAGGTCGTAGGTACCGTGGCTTTCGAGCGACGAGAAGAACGTGTGGTCGCGCTTGCCCTGCTCGCGCACCATGTAGACGTTCTGGGTGCGGAGGTTGAAATCGGGATCGTTGGCGCCCGTCCGGGCGAATACCAGCTCGCTCCCGGGCGTCGTGGCGGTCGAGAGCGAGTAGAAACGGTCGCCCTCGATCCACGTGAAGCACGAGGTGCCGGACTCGGTGTTGCGGCCCCAGGCCTGCTTCCAAAGATGCTTGTAGCCCTCGCCATCGCCCAAGGTCGTCATCGTCGCCAGAGCCTTTTCATAGGGAAAATCGACGCTCACCATCTGCCCGCAATACCACACGGGATAGTCGTAGCGGTGCTCCTCGGCGCTCTCGGCGCGCAGCAGGTCGAGAATCAACGGATATTGCAGGAACGGCGCGGTCACATAGGCCACCGTGCGCTGCATGGCGATCCCGGGATAGGCGTTCTCCTCGCAGGCCGAGACGACCTGCACTCCCTCGCGCGAAAAGTCGGCGAAACGGATGTCGGAATGGTGCTTCATCGACTCGCCGTAGTCGCCTCCGAAGTGGGAACATTCGTCGGCCACCAGCGTATTGTGCGCCACGGTGGTCATGGCGAACGTGCGGTTTTCGCGCGTGTAGTGGCCCTTGTATTTGGCTTCGATGTTGAGCCAGCGGGCGGCGCCGTAGTCGCAGAGCACCTCGCGG
>CAMWJM010000028.1 GCA_947174575.1 uncultured Alistipes sp.
GACCAGTCGAAGCTGCGGCCCATGATCCTCAAGGACATCGCCGACCGCACGGGGTTGGACGTCTCGACCATTTCGCGCGTGGTCAACAGCAAGTATGTCCAGACCCAGTTCGGCATCATCCTCCTGAAGTCGCTTTTCTCCGAGGCCATGCAGACCGAGAGCGGCGAGGAGGTGTCGAGCTACGAGATCAAGAACATCCTGCAGGAGTGCATCGACGAGGAGAACAAGCGCCGCCCGCTGACCGACGAGACGCTCATGGACATCCTCAACGCCAAGGGCTACCGCATCGCCCGCCGCACGGTGGCCAAATACCGCGAGATGCTGGGCATCCCCGTCGCGCGGCTGCGCAAGCAGATATAGTGTCGGTGCAGAAATACTCCCCGGCGGCCAATAAATCGGGCCGTTTTTGCGTTCGTGGGTGAAAAGCATTATTTTTGCATCCTAAAAGCATCGCTATGGTTAAGATTCTTTGGGTCGACGACGAAGTGGAGCTGCTGCGGCCCCATGTCCTCTTTCTGCGGGGCAAGGGCTACGAGGTCGAGACGTGCAACAACGGCTACGACGCTATCGACATGGCTGCGGAGGGAGCTTACGACCTGATCATCCTCGACGAGATGATGCCCGGCATGACGGGTCTCGAAACCCTGCCCAAAATCAAGGAGGTGCGGCCCACGACGCCCGTCGTCATGGTCACCAAAAGCGAGGAGGAGAACATCATGGACAAGGCCGTGGGTTCGAAGATCGCCGACTACCTCATCAAGCCCGTCAACCCCAACCAGGTGCTGCTTTCGATCAAGCGCATCGTCCATGCGCAGCAGCTCGTCACCGAGCAGACCACGGCCGACTACCGGCTGGAGTTCGGGCGCATCTCGCAGTCGCTGCAGATGGCCGACACGTTCCAGGACTGGTGCTCGCTCTACCGGCGCCTCACCTCGTGGGAGATCGAGTTGGAGGACTCCACCGACCGCAGCATCAAGGAGGTGCTCGCCTACCAGAAGTCGGAGGCCAATCAGGAGTTTTCGAAGTTCGTGCGCCGCAACTACTACGACTGGATCAACAACCGCACGGACGAGTCGCCCGTGATGTCGCACACCCTGATGCGGTCGAAGATTTTCCCCGGCGCCGACGAGAACCCCAAGACCACGCTGCTCCTGATCGACAACTTCCGCTACGACCAGTGGCGGGCCATTTCGTCGCTCTTGAGGGGCTACTACGACGTCGCGGTCGAGGATTTCTATTGCGCGATCCTGCCCACCGCCACCCAGTATGCCCGCAACGCCATATTCGCGGGGTTGATGCCGCTGGCTATCGACCGCCTGATGCCCGACAAGTGGCTCAACGACAACGAGGAGGGCGGCAAGAACCGGTACGAGGAGGAGTTCCTGCAGCGCCTCATGGCCCAGAACGGCAAGCCGTGGAAATTCTCGTTCGACAAACTCGTGCGGCCCGAGCAGGGGCGGCGCCTGGTGGACAACATCCAGAAGGTCTACGACGCCGATTTCTCGGTGATCGTCTACAACTTTCTCGACATCCTCTCCCACGCCCGCACCGAGACCGACATCATCCGCGAGCTGACCGAGGACGAGGCGGCATTCCGCTCGCTCACGCGTTCGTGGTTCGAGCACTCCGACCTCTACACCATCCTGAAGATGCTTTCCGAGCGGGGCCACACCGTGGTCATCACCTCCGACCACGGGACGATCCGCGTCGACAACCCCGTGAAGGTCACGGGCGACCGCGAAACCTCGGCCAACCTGCGCTACAAGACGGGCCGCAACCTGGCCTACAACTCGCGCGAGGTCTACGAGGTGCAGCGCCCCGAGGACATCCAGCTGCCGTCGAGCAACCTCACGTCGAGCTTCATCTTCGCCTACGACACCGATTTTCTGGTCTACAACAACGACGCCAACCGTCATATCCGCTACTACCGCAATACGTTCCAGCACGGCGGCATATCCATGGAGGAGATGATCGTGCCGTATTTAGTGTTGCAGCCCAAAAAATAAAGGAACCACCCCGGAACGGACGCACTCCTGCTTTGCCTTTGCGGACTGCCGGTTCCGGAGCCATTTCGCGATCCGAACTTTGTATCTATGAAGACTATCCATATAACTTCCTGCGAGGAGCTGCCCCAGGTCGCCCGGGCGATCGTCGAGGCGCTGGGCAGCCGCTCCGTCGTCGCGCTGCGCGGCGCCATGGGTGCCGGCAAAACCACCCTCATCCGCGAGATCGTGGCGCAGCTCGGTGCCGCCGACACCGTCACCAGCCCGACGTTTGCCATCGTCAACCAATATCGGGGATCGGGCGATCGGCGGATTTTCCATTTCGATTTCTACCGCATCGAGGACATCCGCGAAGCCTACGACTTCGGCTACGAGGAGTATTTCTATTCGGGCGACATCTGCCTGGTCGAATGGCCCGAGAAGATCGAACCCCTGCTGCCCGACGAGCGGATCGAAGTGCGCATCGCCGTCGACAGCCCCACTGCCCGCACGTTCGAAATAGAGTAGTAGCATATTTCGAGCAGCGACGGAATTGCGAGCCTCCGCAGCCGGAAACAAAAATCTCTGTAGGTTACAGCTGACGGGTTGACTTCGCCTAATTGTGAATTATGAATTCTGAATTGTGAATTATAAATTCGTTTATGCAAGAATACATCTCCAAGCAACAGCAGGTTCTGCGTTCTGCAGAAGATATTTTCGCCGCTATCAGCCGTTTCGACCGCCTTACGCCCGCGCTGGCCGACCGCGTCGAGGAGTGGCAGGCCGATGAGGAGCATTGCTCGTTCAAGGCCAAGGGTTTCACCGTCAAGCTCCGCATGGAGGAGCGCATAGCGCCCAAGCATGTCAAGATCGTGGGCGACGAGGGTGGCGTACCCGTCGATTTCGCGTTCTGGATCCAGCTCCACAAGGTTTCGGACACCGACACGCGCCTGCGTCTGGTGCTCCATGCCGAGTTGAACATGATGATGAAGATGATGATCGGCAGCAAGCTGCAGGGCGCACTCGACCAGATCGCCGAGGGGCTGGCCCGGGCGATGAACGGCAACCACGCAATATAAAAATAAACAGCGTGCAAACGACTTTTAAAGCCGGTTGCACGCTGTGCGTTTTTGTTCGTCGTTCGGTTTATTTCGCGAATTCGAACCCGATATAGACGTTTTCGTACGACTCCAGCAGCTTCGCTATGGTCGCGAGCGACGCAATCTTGCTGCCGAGGGCCGAAATCAGCTTCACCAGCTTGGTCACCGGGAACACCAGTTGCAGGTCGGTGCCGCTCACATAGGCGTGCCCCTCGACGGTGCCGAGGTTGTAGGTGCCTTTGGCGAAGCAGAGCGCGATGCGGTGCGTCGAGGGGTCGAATTCGTAGGAGCCTCCGAGCTTCTTGGTGCCGAACGTCGCCGTGAAGGTGTCGTCTTTTTCGAACACGAAGCTGCAGGCGCCGGGGCGTATGCCGACCATTCGATAGGTGCTTTCGAGCTTCTCCGCAATGGTCGTCTGCAACGCTGCGCCGCTCAACTCCGAGGCGAGGTCTTCGCTCTCGAATTTCACGCCCGGCGCCGTGTAGTTCCACGTGCCCGTCAGCGCATAGCGGGTGAGCTGTCCGTCGGTGAGGTCGTCGGCCGCCGTGGCGGCGATTTTGGTCAGCAGGTCTTTCCAGCTTTGGGCTTCGACCCGGACTGCCGGAAGCAGCAGGGCCAGCAACAACAGTTTCTTCATCGTTTTATGCGGTTTCGAGTTCTTTGAGCCAGACGGCCGCCGAGGCATCCGACGGCATGCGCCAGTCGCCGCGGGGCGAGAGCGCCGCCGAACCCACCTTGGGGCCGTCGGGCATCGCCGAGCGTTTGAATTGTTGGGCGAAGAAGCGGTGCACGAAGACCTCCAGCCACTTGTGGATCGTGGGGCGGTCGTAGCTCCCGCGGAAAGCCGTTTCGGCCAGAAAAAGCGTCTTCGCGGGGCCGTATCCCGAGCGCAGCAGGTGGTAGAGGAAGAAGTCGTGCAGCTCGTAGGGGCCTACCAGATCTTCGGTTTTCTGGGTCATGCCGCCCGCCTCGTCGGCCGGCAGCAGCTCGGGACTCACGGGCGTATCCAGAATGTCGAGCAGCGTGGCGCGCGTCGTGGCGTCGGGTTCGGTGTCGGCCGCCCACTTCACCAGGTGGCGCACCAGCGTCTTGGGCACCGAGGCATTCACGCCGTACATCGACATCTGGTCGCCGTTGTAGGTCGCCCAGCCCAGGGCCAGTTCGCTCAAATCGCCCGTGCCGACGACCAGCCCGTTTCGCATGTTGGCCACGTCCATCAATATCTGCGTGCGTTCGCGCGCCTGGGCGTTCTCATAGGCCGTCGTGCGGTCGGACGGCTCCATGCCGATGTCTTTCATGTGCTGCGTGCAGGCTTCGCGGATCGGTATCTCGCGCACCGTGACCCCCAGCCGGTGCATCAGCTCCAGTGCGTTGCGGTAGGTGCGGTCGGTGGTTCCGAATCCCGGCATGGTGATGCCCACGATGCCCGTGCGCTCCAGATGCAGGAAGTCGAACGCCCGCACCGTCGCCAGCAGCGCCAGCGTCGAATCCAGCCCGCCCGATATGCCCACCACGGCGCACCGGCAGCCCGTGTGGCGCAGCCGCTGGGCCAGACCGTGGGCCTGGATGTTGAACACCTCCTCGCAGCGTTCGTTGCGGTCGCCCTCGTTGCTGGGCACGAACGGCAGCGGATCGACTTCGCGGTCGAGCGCCGCGGCCCGCAGCCCCTCGGGAATCTCCATCTCGATCACGGTGTTCTCCGCGGCGGTGTCCCGCTGGCGGAACGAGGTGTTGCGGCGGCGTTCGAACTCCAGCCGCTCGATGTCCACGTCGGCCACCGCCAGCTGCTCCTCGCCCGTGAAGCGGGGCGTTTCGCGCAGGATTGTGCCGTTCTCGGCGATGATGCCGTTGCCGGCGAAGACCAGATCGGTCGACGACTCGCCGAAGCCCGCCGAGCAGTAGACATAGGCCGTCAGCGTGCGGGCCGACTGCTGGGCCACCAAGCGGCGCAGATAGGCGCGCTTGCCCGCCGCTTCGGGCGAGGCCGAGAGGTTGAAGATCACCTTGGCGCCGTCGAGCGCCAGCTGCGACGAGGGCGGAACGGCCGTCCAGAGGTCTTCGCAGATCTCCGCGCCGAACTCCGTGCCGTTGATCTCGAACGTGAGGTCGGTGCCGAAGTCGGCCTGCTGGCCCGCCGCCGCGATCTTCTCCTCGGCGATGCCGGCGCCCGAGGCGAACCAGCGGCTCTCGTAGAACTCCGAGTAGTTCGGCACGTGGGTCTTGGGCACGACGCCCAGAATACGCCCCTGGGTGAGCACCGCGGCGCAGTTGTAGAGCGTCGATCCGTGCCGCAGGGGCACGCCGACCACGAGCGCCAGCGGCAACTTGCGCGTAGCCCGCACGATCTCTTCGAGCGCCTCGTCGGCCGCATCGAGCAGCGTCGGCTGCAGCAGCAGATCGCCGCAGGTATAACCCGTGACGGACAATTCGGGAAAAGCGACGATTTCGACGCCTCGCTGCGCCGCCTGCTCGGCCAGCGCCACGATACGCGAAGCATTGTATGCGCAGTCGGCCACCCGCACATGGGGGATTGCCGCCGCGACTTTCAGAAAACCGAAATTATCCATACCTTTTTATTCCGCCCACAGCTGCGCGAGGTTCAGAATCACCTGCTGGGCCTTGCGCATGGTGGTGAGCGAGCAGTATTCGAATTTGCCGTGGAAGTTCATGCCGCCCGTGAAGAGGTTGGGGCAGGGCAGCCCCATGAACGAGAGACGTGCGCCGTCGGTGCCGCCGCGAATGGGTCGCACCAGAGGCTTCACCCCGGCCATCTCCATGGCCTGCAGTGCCTTGTCGATCACTTGGGGGTGGGGTTCCACCATCTTGCGCATGTTGAAATACTGATCCTTGAGCGTGAGCGACAGCACGCCGTCGCCGTATTTCTTGTTGAGCAGGTCGACGGCCGACCACATGAAGACTTTCTTCTGCTCGAATTTCTCGGCGTCGTGGTCGCGGATGATGTAGCTCACCGAGGCTTTCTCGACCGTGCCGTTGAGGCCCACGCAGTGGTAGAAACCCTCGTAACCCTCGGTATGCTCGGGTTTCTCGGCTTCGGGCAGCAGGCGCTGCAGGTCGCACGCCACCTCTATGGCGTTGATCATCTTGCCCTTGGCATAGCCCGGGTGGACGTTGCGGCCCTGAATCTCGATCTTGGCGCTCGCGGCGTTGAAGTTCTCGTACTCCAACTCGCCCTCCATGCCGCCGTCGACCGTGTAGGCGAAGTCGGCGCCGAACGCCGCCACGTCGAAGAAGTCGACGCCGCGCCCCACCTCCTCGTCGGGCGTGAAGCCGATGCGGATCTTGCCGTGCCTGATTTCGGGGTGGGCGAGCAGATATTCGGCCGCAGTCATGATCTCGGCTACGCCGGCCTTGTCGTCGGCGCCCAGAAGCGTCGTGCCGTCGGTGTGGATGAGGGTGTGGCCCTTGAAGAACGCGAGTTCGGGGAAGTCGGCCACGCGCATCGTGAGATGACCGTTGAGCACGATGTCGCCGCCGTCGTACTCCTCGACGATGCGGGGTTTGACCTCTGCGCCGCTCATGTCGGGCGAGGTGTCGACATGGGCGATGAAGCCGATCGTGGGGGCGTTTTCGCACCCCGGCGTCGCCGCGATCGTACCCATGACATAGCCGTAGCGATCCATCGTCACGTCGGTCATGCCGAGCGTCTTCATCTCGTCGCACAGCGCGGCGAGCAGCACCTTCTGTTTCTCGGTTGAGGGAAACGTCTGGCTCTCCTCCGACGACTGCGTGTCGAAAGAGACGTATTTCAGGAAGCGGTCTTTCAGATCCATTTCAAGCGAGGTTAAAGGTTGAAAGTGAAAGGTAAGTTCCGGCTCTGTAGGAGCCGGGCGAGCCGTAGCCCCCGGCTGCGGAGGCTCGCGCAATTCTTGCGTCTCGCTCCGCTGGCTCCGACTCGAAAGAGTTCTTTCGATTTTTAATTTTTCATTTTTAATTGCATGGTGTGCCATGCGAAGTAGGCGATCAGGGCTATGTACATCGCCAGCCCCACCCATTCGGCGGCGTTCGACGCGGCCCAGTCGGCGAGGAACCAGTCGACGTCGGCGAATTTGAGGATCGCGCTCACCACGCCCATCAACGCACCGCCGGCGATGAAGCCCGAGGCGATGAGCGTGCCGCGGTCGAAGCGGGCTTTGTTCAGCGCGTCGTCTTTCGAGCGGGTCGAGACATACCATGCCACCAGTCCGCCCGCCACTAACGGGGCGTTCAGCTCCATGGGGATGAACATGCCCAGTGCGAACGCCAGTGCCGGCACGCCGATCGCCGTGAGCACGAGCGCCAGCATCGCCCCGCAGAAGTAGAGCATCCACGGGGTCTGCCCGCCCGTCATCAGGGGTTGTATGACGGCCGCCATGGCGTTGGCCTGGGGCGCCACCAGCGCGCCTTCGCCCACGAAGCCATAGGACTTGTCGAGCACGATCATCACGCCCGCCACCGTGGCTGCGGCAACCAACGTGCCGAGAAATTTCCAGCTCTCCTGCTTTTTCGGCGTCGTGCCGAGCCAGTAGCCGATCTTCAGGTCGGTGACGAAGCCGCCGGCCATCGAAAGCGCCGTGCAGACCACGCCGCCGATGATCAGCGCGGCGGTCATGCCCGTCGAGCCGCTCAAACCCACGCTTACGAGAATCAACGACGAGAGGATCAGCGTCATGAGCGTCATGCCCGACACGGGATTGGTGCCCACGATCGCTATGGCGTTGGCCGCCACCGTGGTGAAGAGGAATGCGATGACGAAGACCACCGCGATCGCCGTGAGCGACTGCACCCAGCCGTCGAGCAGGCCGACATGGAAGAAGACGAAGATCGAGAGCAGCGTGGCGACCAGAATGGTCAGGATGCGTTTCATGGTCAGGTCGCGGTCGGTGCGGGCCGTTGCCGCCGACTCGATTTTGCCGCCTTTCAGCTCGCTCGCGGCCAGCCCCCACGGCCTGACGGATGATGCGCGACTGTTTGACGATGCCGATGATGCCGGCCATGGCTATGCCTCCGATGCCCAGCGGCTTGCCGATGAACTGGAAGAGGTTCTCGGCCGTCAGCAGCCGCTGCGGATCGGCCAGCAGATCCTCGCGTGCGATGCCCAGAAGCGAAGCCATGACGGCCGGGTCGAGCGCCTCGGCCAGCGATCCGACCACCGGCACGATGACGAACCACACCAAGCACGAGCCGGCGGTGATGATCATGGCGTATTTCAGCCCGATGATGTAGCCCAGACCCAGCACCGCGGCTGAAGTGTTGACGCTGAAGACCACCTTGAATTTCTCGGCGGCCGCGGCGCCCCACGCGCAGATGCGCGTCGACACCGATTCCGTCCACAACCCGAACGTACCCACCGCGAAGTCGTACAGACCCCCGACGAGACCCGCCACGGCCAGCAACTTGGCCTGCGCGCCGCCCTTTTCGCCCGAGACGAGCACTTCGGTCGTGGCCGTAGCCTCGGGGAAGGGATATTTGCCGTGCATCTCTTTGACGAAGTATTTGCGGAACGGGATCAATAGCACGATGCCCAGCACGCCGCCGAAAAGCGAGGCGAGGAATACCTGCCAGAACGCCGCTTCGAGGCCCAGGATGTAGAGCGCCGGGAGGGTGAAGATCGCCCCGGCGACGATCACGCCCGACGAAGCGCCGATCGACTGGATGATGACGTTCTGCCCGAGCATATTCTTCTTGCCCAGGACATTGCCTATGCCTGCCGCGAGTATGGCTATGGGAATAGCGGCTTCGAAGACCTGCCCGACCTTCAGACCGAGGAACGCGGCGGCGGCCGAGAAGATCACGGCCATCGCGACGCCCATGGTCACCGAATAGGGCGTCACCTCGCGCGGCGTGCTCGACGCCGGCATCGGAGGCGTATACTGTTCGCCCGGCTTCAATTCGCGATAAGCGTTCTCGGGCAGCGAAACGACAGGTTTGTTTTCCATAGTGCTGAAACGATTTTATGCAGCGACGAAATTCTTTAAGCGTGAATCGACAAGTGCGAATCGACCTTCCCTGCGGAGACTCGACTCCTGCTCGGCAGAAACAGTTTTCTGCAGTTCCTTATCCTCGCGTATTCAGAAATTATGAATTGTGAATTATTTATCTGTTGTCTCCGCTCCCTCCTATGCGGTTGCGCTCCATGCGCGAGCGGAGTTTGTCGACATTGGTCTGCGCCACCTCTTCCAGATCGTAGCCCAGGTCGTGCGAGAGCGTGGCACAGTACCACAGCACGTCGCCGATCTCCTTCATGATCTCGGCTTTCTTCTCGGGCGTGAACTCGCGGCCCCCGTCGCGGATCACTTTCTTCACTTTGTCGGCCACTTCGCCCGCCTCGCCCGTCAGCCCCAGCGTGGGGTAGACGATGCGGCTCTCTTCGGGGTAGATCGCCGTTTCGAGGGCATGCCGCTGGTATTCGTTGAGTGTCATAATTCTTGGATTCGGGGTTTATTTTGCAAAAATAACGAATAATTTCGGATTTTTTCGAAAAATGTCATTCTCTTGCTGCAGCATGGAATGGCAAATAAACATCCGTCCCGCTGTCGGAGCCGTCAGCGGAGGAGCGGCTAAAAGCGTCGGCG
>CAMWJM010000029.1 GCA_947174575.1 uncultured Alistipes sp.
CCCCGATGAGCACCCCGACGACGATCACCACCTCGCGGTTGCGGAACGATAAGATGCGTCGGAACTTGATGGCCGGGTCATTTGCGGGGCGTGTCCTGCTCGGCGAGGATGCGGGCATATGCTTCGGGGTCGCGCAGCAGCTCTACGGCCTGCTGCACCTCCTTGTCGCCGGGCAGCGAACGGGCCAGCACGGCTTCGGTGTAGCCGTGGCGCAGAACGATGTCGTTGTCGATCGAGCGTACGATCTCCTTGCGGTAGGTCTCCAGATTGGACTGCGTGTCGTCGTGCAGATCGGCTTCGAGCGCCTCGATCCGCTCGGCGATGGCGTCGAACCGATCCGTTCGGGCCGCTTCGCGCAGCCGCTTGAGCGCTCGGCGCGACTCCGATTCGTAGGGCACCTCCTTGTCGTGCATGAAAGCGCGGAAGTCGTCGTAGTCGGCATCGGTGATGGTGAACGACACCAGGTCGTCCGGTTTCTCGGGGTTGCGGCGCATGTAGTCGTCGGTGAAATCCTCGATGAAACCCAGCGCATAGAGCGTCGCCGCGAAGCGGCTGATGTACTCCGGCTCGGTGCGCAGGTCGGGCATCACGCCGCCCCCGTCGTAGACCTTGCGGCCTGCGCGGGTCGCGAACTCCGACACCAGCGAGTCGGGAACCGCATGCACGGCGCCCTGCTGCGAGTGCGAATAGTCGATAGCCTGGATGCAGCGGCCCGAGGGGATGTAGTATTTGGCCGTCGTGAGCTTGAGCATGGCGTTGTAGCCCAGCGGACGGGTGCTCTGCACCAGCCCTTTGCCGAACGTCCGCTGCCCGATGAGTACCGCGCGGTCGAGGTCTTGCAAAGCCCCGGCCACGATCTCGGCCGCCGAGGCTGAATTGCCGTTGACCAGCACCGCGAGCGGCAGATCGGGGAACACCGGCTCCGAGGCGGTGCGGTAGCTTTGGGCCGATTCGGCCGTGCGGCCCTTGGTGCTCACCACCTCGGTGCCCTTGGGCAGGAACATCGAGAGGATTTTCACCGCCTCCTGGAGGATGCCGCCCGTGTTCGAGCGGTAGTCGAGGATCAACCCCTGCAATTCGCCCTCGCTGCGCAGCCGTTCGAGCGCGGCGCGCATCTCCTCGTAGGAACCTTCGGTGAAGTCGCTGTGGCGGATGTAGCCTATGCCCTCGGCGACCCGGCCGGCATAGGGGACGCTCGGAATGGCGATCCGCTCGCGGGTCAGTGCCAGGGTTTGCCGCTGGCCGTCGAGGTGCTCGACCGTCACTTTCACCTGCGTGCCCGGGTCGCCCTTGAGCAGCGCCGAAACCTGCTCGGTGGTGAAGCCTGCGGCCTCCTTGCCGTCGATAGCCAGGATCTTGTCGCCGATGCGGATGCCGGCGCGGTCGGCGGGCGAATCCTTGTAGGGCTGGGCGAAGATCACGCGGTCGCCCTTTTGGCGGATCAACGACCCCACGCCGCCGTATTTCCCGGTGGTGAGGAGTTCGAACGTCGACATTTCGTCGGCCGGGATGAACTCGGTGTAGGGATCGAGGTCTTGCACCATGCCTTGCGCGGCGCCGAGCATGAGCTTGTCGGGATCGACGGGGTCGACATATTCGAGCGAGAGTTCGCGCATCATGTTGACGGCGATCTCCATGTTGCGGCCCAGCCCGAAGTCGTTGGGCGCGGCGAAAATCAGCAGCGCAGCGGCGGCTACGGTGCCGGCGGCGGAAAGCAGGTATTTGTTATTCATCGCGTCGTGTCGTTTGAATATAGGATTCGAGTCTGTAGGCGACCCGGACGACTCCGCGCCGGATTCCCTGCAGCACGATCCATTGTCCGTATTGCGACGCTTCGATGCGGTCTTCGAAAAGCAGCGTCGTGCGGTGCAGGAGCGTGTCGGCGCGGAAAACGAGTTTGTCGTCGGATTCCTCCGCCAGCGAAAACCCTGCCGACTCGAACGCATGGACGATCTGTTCGCGGTGACGTCGTATGTCGCCCTCGATCTTCCGCGTGACGAATCCGAAGCGCGGATACAGGGCCGCGAGCACCACGATCGCCAGAAAAAGCGTCAGATAGCGATCCGTATGGAACATCGTGTAGATCGTGTCTTCGAACGACAGGGCCGAAGTCCCCGTAAGCAGCATGAGCGCCATGAGGGCGATGCAAAGCACGCACAGGGCTATGAAATATTTCAGTGAGCGAAGCAACCGGGTCATTATAGAGGTAAACGTTGAAATTATGAATTGTGAATTGTGAATTGTGAATTCCTGATGGCCTCCGCCACCTCTTCCATCAATCGGCCGGGCGTGGAGGTGGCGCCGCAGATGCCTACCGACCGCACCCCCTCGAACCATTCGGGGCGCAGCTCGGCCGCCTCCTCGACCGTATAGGTGCGGGGATTGGCGCGGCGGCACACTTCGTAGAGTACCTTGCCGTTGGACGACTTGCGTCCGCAGACGAAGACCACCGCGTCGAACCGCGCGGCGAACTCGGTCAGATGCTGTTCGCGGCCCGACACCTGGCGGCAGATCGTGTCGTCGATGCGCACGGCGGCCGGATCGGCGGCCCGGCGGCGCATTTCGGCTCCCAACCGCTCGAAAAGCGCGATGCTCTGCGTGGTCTGGGAGAGGAAATAGATCGGGCGTGCGAAGTCGATCTGCGCCAGGTCGTCTTCGCTTTCGACCACCAGCGTGGGATCGTCGACCTGCCCCGTGAGACCCACCACTTCGGCGTGGCCCCGCTTGCCGAGGATGACCACCTGCCCGCCTATGGGGCGCATCTCGGCGTGGGCCTGTTTCACCCGGGCCTGCAGCCGCGCGACCACCGGACAGGTGGCGTCGACGATACCGATGCCCAGACGCCGGGCCTCGGCGTAGATGATCGGCGGCTCGCCGTGGGCGCGGATCAGCATGCGGCATCCGGCGGCTCGGGCCATGTCGGCGCGGGTGAGCGTGTGCAGCCCCAGCCGTTCGAGCCGCTGCACTTCGAGCCGGTTGTGCACGATGTCGCCCAGCGAGTAGACCGTGCCGCCCTCGCTCAACGCCGCCTCGGCCTCGCCGATCGCCCGGACGACCCCGAAGCAGAAACCCGATTTATGATCGATCTCGATGAACAAATCAAAAATAACCTGCAAAGCCGCCGCCGGATGAAACGGGTCGTTCCCGATTCCGGTGCCGTGCGGGCCGCAACCCTTATTTGTCGATGATTTCGGTGAACGTCCGCATGAACCATTCCATTTGCTCGTCGACGGTCATGCGGCTGTTGTCCAACACGATCGCGTCGTCGGCCTGCCGCAGCGGCGAGATCGCGCGGCTCATGTCGGCCGCGTCGCGTTCGCGCACGTTGCGCTCGATCTCGTCGAGGGTCACCTGCTGGCCCTTGGCGGTCAGCTCGTCGTAGCGGCGTCGGGCGCGTACGGCCGGGTCGGCGGTCATGAAGAGCTTCAATTCGGCGTCGGGGAAGACTACCGTGCCGATGTCGCGGCCGTCCATCACCACGCCGCGGCGGCGCCCCATCTCCTGCTGCATGGCCACCAGTTTCCGCCGCACGTCCGGAATGGCCGACACCTGGCTCACGCAGTTGCTCACCTCGATCGTGCGGATCTTGCCCTCGACCAGATCGCCGTTGACATAGATGTCGCTCGCTCCGCGCGAGGGGTTGAACCTGAAGGTGATGGCCACCTCGTCGAGCAGCCCCGCGACAGCCTCCTCGTCGACGATGCCCGAGCGTATGGCGCCGTGCTCCAGAGCGTAGAGCGTCACGGCGCGGTACATGGCGCCCGTGTCGATGAAGATGTAGCCCAGACGGGCCGCGATCGCCTTGGCGAAAGTGCTCTTGCCGCACGACGAGAAGCCGTCGACGGCGATTATGATCTTGCGTTTAGTGTCCGACATTGGGGAGGATGTCAAAAAAGGTGGATAATATGGTGTAGATGCCTAACAGTCCGATGACTACGCCCGCCACGTGGTTGATCGTGAGCATATGGCGCGGGCGGAAGCGCCGCCGGAAAAGGTTGATGACGAATGCCAGCAGCGTCCACCACGAGGCTGCGCCGCCGAAGAATCCGGCGATGACGAAAAGCGCCCGCACGAAGCCTCCGAATCCCGATCCCGTGACGTCGCCCGATGAGATGTTGAACACGGCGAAGAACGCCAGGATGTAGGGGATCACCATGATGAAGTTGGCGATCGTGAGTCCGAAGATCGACACGAAATCCTGCCACAACGAACTTTTGCCGGCGCGGTTGCGGCGGATCTGCGGCACGGGGTTCTGTGAGAAGATGTAGACTCCCACCACGATCACCAGCAGTCCGCCGACGATGCGCAGCAGGGTGTTGTACTGCTCGATCCGGCTCTGGAGTATCGAGTAGAAGAAGAACGCGGCCATGGCCATGAACGTGTCGGCGCAGGCCACGCCGATGCCCGAAACGATGCCCGAACGCCGGTTCTTGGAGAGCGTGCGCTGGATGCAGAGCACCGCCACGGGGCCGACGGTGATCGAAGCGGCGATGCCTACGCAGATGCCGCGGAAGAGGAGTTCCGGAATTTCGAGTGACATAGCTCGGGTTCAACACGCGAAGATACGAATAAGCGAGGGCAAAACCAAACTTTAGTCGGGATTTTGCCGGACGGGAGGATTTGAGACGAAGTCGGAGATGCGGAAAAGCTGCGACATGCGCACGAGCATCCCTTGAAAAAGGGGTGCGGGTGCTCCGAAATATTCGATCTGTTGATAAAATATCGAAAACTTTGGCGCCGCGCTTGCATAACGGAGGTGGGAAACGGGTACTTTTGTATCCGCATAATTTGGAAAGTCTATGGCAGAGATGAAACAGTTCGGTCTCGACGTGGAGTTGGACGAGCAGACGGCGCAGGGCCACTATTCGAATCTGGCGATCATATCGCATTCCTCCTCGGAGTTCATCGTCGACTTCGCGACCGTGCTCCCGGGCGTGCAGAAAGCGCGCGTGAAGAGCCGCATCATCCTGACGCCCGAGCATGCCAAGCGTCTGCTGCGCTCGCTGCAGGAGAACATCGTGCGTTACGAAAGCACCGTAGGCAAAATCGAAATCCCCTCGCCCCAGCAATCGTCCGAACCCGGCCCCAAAATGGGAGAAGCGTAGAGAATAAAAAGAAACTTATAAAGCAAACATCCAAGGTTGACATATGGGTTTCAAACTCAAAGAAGATGAGATAAAAGCAGAAAACGATCTCGTTTGTGCCAATCTTCATTATTGTAATCGAGGATGAGGGTGTTCATCCAATAGGTCTAATAATGTGGATTACTGATTAAAGCGAATGCCGAGCATTTATTTGCTCGGCATTTTTGCTATTTTATATCTACTTTCAACTCGTCATTCTCAACTCGAATATCAACGGTTTTTGTTGTTATTGTTCCGTCATATTCAGTCTGGGTAGTCAAAAGTAAAATATGGTCGTTGGTTCGTATTTTGTATTCAAATGAATATCGAGGTGTTTTCGATGAATCCACAGAGATAGGCTCATAAATCCACATATATTTCGTAGTATGGGAGATTGTATTATAGGTGCATTTGCGTTCGTAAATCACCAAATCTTCGGCATGTATTTCAAACTCGTTTCTAATACCTTTACTACCATAATCGGGGCCAAACCGACAAAGCAATTCTACTTCCCAGAAATGTAACCCATTTGATGGTGAGATAATGAGATTGTGATATATGTCATTTTCTATTTTACCATAGGTTCCAATAGCGGAAGATAGAATTACATCATTATCAAAATCATATATGATACCGTTTTCCCCTAATATGATGTATATCGAACGATCCGTCCATTTCGTTATTGAAACCGCACTATAACCCGATTTTTCATCAAGAATATAACGACAATGGCTATCCCCACTTACGGATATTAAGTCTTTGCGAGACGATAAAACCGCACGGCCCGAATTATTATATTGAGGATCTGTGTATTTAATAACAATTATCAATTTATTACGCTCAAAATAAGCATCCAAAACCGCACCTACTCCATACCTGTATTCTTCGCCGTATGCGAAATACGAGGTAGGATGATCCACGTCCGTATACTGGCACTGCAAACTTCCCGACTGGCTGTCGAACACCCCAATCCAAGCACAATCATCAATCGTTCCGGTAAATACAGTCGATTCAGGAGTACTGAATTTCTCCTCTTCTTGTAGTCCTTGTATGTTCTCTATATCTACCTCCGAGAAATCGAATTTTTTCTTTATGTCATTTGGATTGTTCAAGTCCAAAGTTTCAGTACACGACGCGAGGCTTACGCAGGCAATGACCAGCAATAATAGTAGCTTTTTCATGATAGGTGGTTGTTTTAAGAATCAGCCGATTTAATCTTGCGGTGATTAGAAGTTGCAGTCAAAGACTGGTTCCGTTTGATGAGTTAAATTTAGTGCACCAATATATAGATGGGCAATGGTAAATTACAAAACAATAGGTTGTTTCCCAAATATTTGTTTATAAGTCTTTTTTCGTTTACAGCGCTTCCGCCACTACATACGTGCTGCCGCCGATGAAGATCATATCGTCGGGCGTCGCCAGTTCGCGGGCGCGGGCTACGGCGGCGGCGACTGTTTCTGCCGTCTCGCCCTGCAATCCATAGATCGCAGCTTTGGCGGCCAGCTCTGCGGCGGGCAAGGCCCGGTGGGTCTGCGCCGCGGTGAAGAGGTAGTGTGCGTCGCGGGGCAGCAGGGGCAGGATGTGGGCCAGGTCTTTGTCGCGGACGAACCCGATGACGCAATAGAGCCGCTTGTGGGGCGTGGCTTCGAGTTGTCGGGCCACATAGGCGATACCGTGGGCGTTGTGGCCCGTGTCGCAGATCGTCAGCGGCGCATCGGCGAGCCGCTGCCAGCGGCCTGCGAGCGAGGTGTTGGCCGCGGCATGGCGCGTACCCTCGATGAAAGCGCGGCGCGAGATGGTGAGTGGCGTCTCCTCGTGCAGGAAGTCGACCGTCGCCGCGGCCGTCACGATGTTGCGCCGCTGGTAGTCGCCCGCCAGGTCGAGCCGGATGTCGTAGGTGCGGTCGTCGCGCAGGCGGCGCAGTTTGAACAGCTGTCCCTCCGCATCCGGAGTCTGATTTTCGCACACGAAAATTCGCTCGGCATAGAGCGTTTTCGATTTGTTGGCTGCGGCCGTCTGCTCGATCACGCTGTCGTAGTGAGGATCGCTTTCGCCGATCACTACGGGGATGCTTTTCTTGACGATGCCCGCTTTCTCGGCGGCGATCTTCTGCAGCGTGTCGCCCAGCAGGTCGGTGTGCTCCAGCCCGATGTTGGTGATGACGCTCACCACGGGCACGATGATGTTCGTGGCGTCCAAACGGCCTCCCAGTCCCGTTTCTACGACGGCCACCTCCACGTCGCTCTGCGCGAAGTAGTCGAACGCCAGCGCCGCGGTCATCTCGAAGAACGAGAGGTCGAGTTCCACCATCTTGTCGTGGTGCTTGTCCACGAAGTTGACCACCTTCTGCTTGGGGATCATCTCGCCGTCGACACGGATGCGCTCGCGGAAGTCCTGCAAGTGCGGCGAGGTGAACAGTCCCGTGCGGTAGCCCGCCTGCTGCAGCACCGACGCGATGATATGCGACACCGACCCCTTGCCGTTGGTGCCGGCCACATGGATCGCGAAGAAGTTGCGCTGCGGGTTGCCCAGGTGGCGGCAGAACGCGGCGATACGCTCCAATCCCGGTTTGTAGGCCGAGGCGCCATTGGTTTCGAAAGCCGGCAGCGCCTGAAAGAGGAATTCGAGGGTCTGGGAGTAGTTCATAAAGAGAATTTTATTTTACCAGGTGGTTGCGCCTCTTGACTCTGTAGGCTATATAGTAGAGTATGGAGAGCAGCAGCAGGTATTCGGCGATGCGGCCGATATAGTCGCCGTAGCGAGTGTAGAACGTCTGCTGCGAGGCGAGCGGCACGGCGGCCGACAGCGTGCCGCGCTCCTGCCAGCCGAGGGTCGCGCCGATGTCGCCGCGCGCCGAGATGAACCCCGAGCGCCCCGTGTTGGCCGAGCGGGCTATGGCGCGGCGGTGTTCGATGGCCCGCAGGCGCGAGATGGTGAACAGATGCCGGTAGCCCGGTGTGTCGCCCCACCAGCCGTCGTTCGAGAGGATGGCCATGAACTGCGCGCCGCGCCGCACGAAATCGCCGTAGAAGTCGCCGTACAGCCCTTCGTAGCAGATCGCCGGGCCGAGCGTCGTGCCGTCGTGCGTGAAGGCGGTGCCGTGTTGGCCCATGCCGATCTGCCCGAGCGTGCCGCCCAGGTCGATGACCAGAAATCGCAGCAGGTCGAAGAGCACCGTGGGGGTGTTCTCCACGCCGATCACCAAACGTCCTTTGTGGTGCACCTGCCGCCGGCCTGCCGAGTCCAGTCCCAGCGCCGAGTTGTAGATGTCGTAGTAGCCTTGCTGGCCGGAGAGGGGCCGGGCGGTGCGGGTCTGCGCTCCGGGGGGATAGTAGCGCGTGGTGTTGGCGCCCGTGACGAGCAGGGCCTCGGGCGTGCGGTTGCGCAGCGTGTCGATGAGTTCGTCGAGGAATGCACCCTCCAGGGCCGGTTCCCAGTAGTAGTCGGGCAGCGCCGTTTCGGGCAGCAGGATGAATTGCGCGTCGGCCGGCACCTGCGCGAGCAGATCGACGATGTTGCGCTCCTGACGCTCGGCGTCGGTGTGGAACTTGTCGTAGCAGTCGACATCGGGCTGGACGATCGTCACGCGAACCGACCCTTCGTCGGACTGCCGCCAGCTGCACCACATCCCCAGCGACAAAAGCATCGGAAGGAGCAGCACGGCTCCCGCGGCGATCCGGCGCCGGATGTCGCGGCGATGCCGCCACGCTTCGAAAAAGAGGATGTTGCACACCAACACCCACAGCGAACCGCCGAAGACGCCCGTATATTCGTACCATTGCACGGCCCACACGTCGTGCGAAAAGCCGTTGCCCAGAATGAGCCACGGCCACGAGAATTCGCCTACGGTGTACCAGTATTCGGTGGCGATCCAGGCGGCGACCAGCGTGGTGTAGGCCAGTGCTTTGGGGCCTTTCTTCGCCACGGTGTGGTAGAGCATGAACGCGAAGGTATTGAGCGTGGTCGAGGCCAGCGTGGCGGCTACAGGCCCCACGGGCGTGGCATACCAAATCCACCACACGGTTGCCGCGTTCCACAGCGCGAAAGTGAGCGCAGCCCAGCCCAGCACCCGCCGCCACGAGCGGCGCGAGTCGTCGTAGGTCGAGGCGAGCCACAGCAGCGGCACCAGGGCCACGGGCAGCGTAAGTCCCGTGAGCGAGAGCCAACCGCCCGAGAGGAGGACGACCGAACCGATGACCGCCGCGATTTTACGATACATGCAGAGAGGGTTTACAAGCGCAAAAGTAGTCAAACGGCGGCAGATTTTCAAAAAATCAAGAATTAAAAGAGGTAAGAAAACGGGAAGTCGGGTTCGATGTGCGAAAAAATAGTTATCTTTACATTCCGTTTAATGCTATCGGAAGTTATGGATACACGAATTATCGCCGATCGGTTCGAGGCGCTCTACGGCGGGGACGCCGCGCTGTTCGCCTCGCCGGGGCGTATCAACCTCATCGGCGAGCATACCGACTACAACGGCGGATTCGTCTTTCCGGGCGCCGTCGACAAGGGCATC
>CAMWJM010000030.1 GCA_947174575.1 uncultured Alistipes sp.
GGCATACGCCCTTTCCGTTTGGCTCGGGGGTTTGGCTATGGGTATAATCTCCATGAACCACGTCGCCGGTGCGCGTTTCCGCGCGGCTCGGAAATACATGGAGCAGGAGGATCGTCATGCGTTCTACGAAGAGATGCTGCGGGCGCTGTGGGGCTACGTGAGCGACAAGTTCAACATTCCCGTGGCCAACCTCACCAAGGAGAACGTGCGCGAGGTGCTGCACCGGCGCGGAGTGCCGGTCGACCAGGCGCAGCGCTTCACGGCTATCATCGCCCAGTGCGACGAGGCGCAGTATGCGCCTGCGGCGTCGGCCCGGATGACCGATGTCTATGCCGAGGGTGTCGATCTGATTTCGCACATCGAGGCCATGATCAAACGATAGGATGCTTATGAAACGATTCATCGTCATAGGGTGCGCCGTGCTGGCGGTCGTCGCTTCGGCCCGGGCGCAGGAAATGCCGCTCGCCGCATCGGAGCAGGCCGCGCAGTCCCGGCAGGAAGCCGCGGCGCCCGAAAACGGCGGCGGAACTTTTGCCGATGTCGGCACTCCGGCCGCCGAGACGGCACGACCGCAGCACGAGGTGCTGTGGGATCGGGCCAATACGGCCTACATCAACGGCGACTACGCCACCGCGGCGGCGACCTACGAGCAGCTGCTCGCCGAGGGCCTCGTCTCCGGCAAACTCTATTACAATTTGGCCAACGCCTGTTTCAAGCAGGAGCGGTTGGGCAAGGCGATCCTTTTCTATCGGCGCGCCTTGCGCTCGGCGCCCGGCAACAGCGACATTCGCCACAATCTGGGCGTGGCGGAGGCCCGCACGAAGGACGAGATCGAGAAGATTCCCGAATTCTTTTTCGCCGCCTGGATGCGCGGCGTGCGGCAGACGATGAGCTGCAGGGCTTGGACGCTGCTGTCGCTCGCGGCTCTGCTCGGCGCTCTGGCGCTGCTGCTGGTCTATCTGCTGGGGCGGCGGTTGTCGCTGCGCAAGATCGGGTTCTACGGCACGCTCGTCGCGGCTGCGATCTTCGTCGCCGCCACCTCTTTCGCCGCCGCCGAGCGGCGCGGGATGCTCGATCGTTCGCAGGCCGTGGTGATGTCGGCGTCGGTCGCGGTGAAGAGTTCTCCCGACAAGTCGGCCACCGACCTCTTCGTGCTGCACGAAGGTACGGTGGTGCGGATCGTCGATCGGCTCGACGAGTGGTGCGAGATCGTCATCGCCGATGGGAAGAAAGGTTGGTTGGAAAGCCGTAAAATAGAGATTATCTGATGTCGGAACTCTTGCAGAACGTGGTCGGCGAGCTGTCGAAACTGCCCGGAGTGGGAAAGCGCACGGCCTTGCGTCTGGCCATCCACATCCTGCGCATGGAATCCGAATCGGTGGCCGAGATGACGCGCAGCATCGACAAGTTCCGGGGCGAAATCAAATATTGCGCCCGGTGCAACAACCTCTCCGACGAGGAGGTGTGTCCGATCTGTGCCGACCGCGAGCGCGACCACTCTACCGTCTGCGTGGTCGAGCAGGTCGCCGACGTGCTCTCGATCGAGAATACGCGGCAGTACAAGGGGTTGTACCATGTGCTGGGCGGGGTAATTTCGCCCATGCAGGGGATCGCGCCCTCCGATCTGAAGATCGATCTGCTGTGCGACCGAATCGCGCAGGGCGGCGTCAAGGAGGTGATCCTCGCCATTTCGACTTCGGTCGAGGGCGAGACGACGCTTTTCTACTTGATGAGCCGGCTGCGCCATTACCCCGAGGTAAAAGTCACCTCCATCGCCCGCGGCATCGGCTTCGGCGACGAACTGGAGTATGTCGACGAACTGACGATCACCCATGCCCTGCTGAACCGCCGGGAAATAGAATGATGACAAAGCCTCCGTTCCCCTCCGAAAAGGGCGGGCGATGTGCGGGCCGGGGCGGAAAATCGCGAATATCAAAACTAAATATATTGTCTATTATGGATTTCGTTACCCATGAAAAACTGACGATCATCGGCGCGGCCGGCATGATCGGTTCCAACATGGCGCAGACCGCGCTGATGATGCGTCTGACGCCCAACATCTGTCTCTACGATCCGTTCGCTCCGGCGCTGGAGGGCGTGGTCGAGGAGTTGCGCCACTGCGCGTTCGAGGGGGTCGACCTCACGTGGACTACCGACATCGGCGATGCGCTCACGGGTGCCGCCTATGTCGTTTCGTCGGGCGGTGCCGCGCGCAAGGCGGGCATGACGCGCGAAGACCTGCTGAAGGGCAACGCCGAGATCGCCGCCCAGCTGGGCAAAGACATCCGCATGTACTGTCCCGACGTCAAGCACGTGGTCATCATCTTCAATCCGGCCGACATCACGGGCCTCGTGATGTTGATCCACGGCGGGCTGCAGCCGTCGCAGGTTTCGACCCTCGCGGCGCTCGACTCCACGCGGCTGCGTTCGGAGTTGGCCAAGTATTTCCGCATCTCGCCCGACGAGATCCGCAACTGCCGCACCTACGGCGGTCATGGCGAGCAGATGGCTGTCTTCGCTTCGACGACGCTCGTCGCCGGACGTCCGCTGTCGGATTTGATCGGCAAGGAGATGCCCGAGGCCGATTGGCACGAGTTGCAGCAGCGCGTGATCCAGGGCGGCAAGCACATCATCGACCTGCGCGGCCGTTCGTCGTTCCAGAGTCCGGCCTACCTCTCGATCTGCATGATCGCGGCGGCCATGGGCGGCAAGCCGTTCACCTATCCGGCCGGGGTCTATGTGGATAACGACGAATTCCGGCATATCCTCATGGCCATGGAGACCTCCATTGGCCCCGAGGGCGTGACCTGCAAGAGCGTGCAGGGTACTCCCGAGGAGCACGCCGCGCTCACCGAGAGCTACGAGCACCTCTGCAAACTCCGCGATGAGGTGATCTCTATGGGCATCATCCCGCCCGTCGCAGAGTGGCACAAGGTCAACCCTTATCTGAAATAGGGGAAGTATGAAACGCTGGGTTTTATCGATTGCGGCGATCGCGCTCTGCTGGGGTGCGGCCGAGGCGGCCAAGCCGAAGAAGCGGCCGACCGTCGAAGATATGGAGCATCGGCTGGCGATGCTCGACGCGGAGCGGGAGCGCCTCTCCATGGAACTCAACCGCAGGGAGTGGGAGTGCTACGCGATCCTGGCCGAACGGGAGGGACGGGTAGCCCGTCTGACCGATTATCCAGGCGTGAATTTAGTGGCTATCCGGGACAGCGTGCCGGAGATCGGCGCCTTGTACGAGCGTCACGATGCCTCTTACAAGGCGTGGCAGGAGATTCTGCGCACGGCGCCCGAATACGAGAAATTGCATGAGGAGTACCACTACGTGAAGAACCTGCCGAAAAACAATCCTCGGGCCGTGGAGAACAAGGCGGGCTACGATCGCATGTACGACAGCCTGCGTACCCATAATCCAGCCTATCGGCCGGCGGTGGAGGCCCGGGATAAGGCTCTGTTCGACCGGGATATGGCCGTACTGCGCCATGTGATGGAGTGGTATCGGCAGCAAGGTCGCGAAATGCCCGTGCTGTCGGTCGTCTCGACGGCGCAGATGAATGCGATTCGCGACGAATGGCCCGAAATCAGGCGGATGGAGTCCGAGTTGAGGGCTTTGGAGTCGGTGCGCTACACTCTTTTCAGACAGATACGGAATGCGCGCTACGGCGTGGAGTGATCGTAGCTCCGCTCCATGAGAAACCGCCCCGTAACAGGGACGGTTTTTTCGTTGTCGGTTTCGACCGGCGTGCTTCGCCGATGCGGCGGCCGGCTTCTCCGGTGGCCGGGGAGCACCTCGGCATCATTCGTCTACGGCCTGCAACACGGCCCGCAACTCGCCCTCGCGGAGTAGCAGGAGCATCGGCCCGTCCATGTCGTAGTGGGTCGTGGATTCGAGCGCTTCGAGGAACTTGCGCTCCTGCTCCTGCTCGGGGCAGGCTATGCGCGTGGAGGCGATCGGGCCGAAAGCGAGCGCCCGTTTTTCGGTGGTCGTGTAGGTGCCGCTCAACCGGTTGCAGGCGCCGACGCCCGAAACACGGCCTTCGGCGAGGGTCAGCGAAAACGCCCCCTCCCGCGGCTGGACGCTTCGCCCGTCGAGCTGGATGAGCTGCCACGTCGTGCCCGTGAGCGATCGTCGGGTCTTTTTCTGGTAGGAGCGGCAGGGGCAGCAGCTCGTCAGGAGCAGCGCGAGCAGTAGGGCGGTCGTGGATTTCGTGAGCGTATTCATTTTCGCGGGTTGTTCGACGGCAAAGATAGGGAAATAAATCGTATCTTTAACGCTGTTTCGAATATGCGGTCGCGATAAATTTGGCATTGCCCTCGGCTCTTCGTATCTTTGGCTGTGAAATTCGGGAATATACATTTGTAGCTATATTCCCCAAAATCGAAAGCAGTATGAAAAAGATGATCGCTTCGCCCCTCGCACCCAAAGCCGTGGGGCCTTATTCGCAGGCCGTCGAGGCCGGCGGCGCACTCTATGTTTCGGGGCAGCTGCCCATCGACGGGGCCACGGGCCGCATGGCCGAGGGCATCGAGGCCCAGACCCGCCAGTCGCTGACGAACTTGGGGCACATCCTCGAAGAGGCGGGCTATGGCTTCGGCGACGTGGTGAAAACCACGGTGCTGCTGCAGCACATCGCCGATTTCGCCGCCATGAATGCGGTTTATGCCGAGTTCTTCACTTCGGAAATGCCCGCGCGCATCTGCTTCGAGGTGGCGGCCCTGCCTATGGGTGCCCTGGTCGAGATCGACGCTGTGGCGGCGAAATAGTATATATAAAAGGACTGGCCGGCCGCTTATTGATTTTTATTGTCTGCGGGGGCGGGCGGTTCGGTCGCTGTTTTTTTATCGGCGGTGTATTTCAGAGAGTTGAAATGCACCGCCGCTTTTTGTAGATAATTTGTGGATAATTCGGCTGCGGATCGTTGGGATATTCGCCCGGAATGCGTGATCTTTGTAGAACTGCGCTTCACGCGTTGCGATCGGAATAAACAAAGAAACAGATAGATAGTTATGGCAAAAGTCTCCACCACTCCTGCACCGCAGAAAGTCGACTACAACGATGCGGTCGCCGAGTCGAAAGTCTACTTCGACGGCGACGAGTTGGCCGCCACGGTGTGGGTCACCAAGTATGCCCTCAAGGACTCGTTCGGCAACATCTACGAGAAGTCGCCCCGGCAGATGCACGAGCGCATCGCCCGCGAGATCGAGCGCATCGAGAAGAAGTATCCCAACCCCATGTCGGCCGACGAGGTGTTCGGGTTGCTCGACCACTTCCGCTACGTCATTCCGCAGGGCGGCCCCATGACCGGCATCGGCAACGATTTCCAGGTCGCGTCGCTCTCGAACTGCTTCGTCATCGGACACAAGCATCCGGCCGACTCCTATGGCGGCATCTTCCGCATGGACGAGGAGCAGGTGCAGCTCATGAAGCGGCGCGGCGGCGTGGGTCACGACCTCTCGCATATCCGTCCCACGGGCAGCCCGGTGCTCAATTCGGCCCTCACGTCGACGGGTATCGTGCCTTTCATGGAGCGCTACTCCAACTCCACGCGCGAGGTGGCGCAGGACGGGCGCCGCGGTGCCTTGATGCTGTCGCTTTCGATCAAGCATCCCGATGCCGAGCGTTTCATCGATGCCAAGGTCGACACCGGCAAGGTCACGGGAGCCAACGTCTCGATCAAGATCGACGACGACTTCATGCGTGCGGCCATCGCCGGGAAGAAATACCGCCAGCAGTTCCCCCTCGACGCCGAGACGCCCAAATACGAGCAGCAGATCGACGCCCGGAAGCTGTGGGAGAAGATCATCCACAACGCCTGGAAGTCGGCCGAGCCGGGCGTGCTGTTCTGGGATACGATCCTGCGCGAGAGCATCCCCGACTGCTATGCCGACGAGGGTTTCGTGACGGTTTCGACCAACCCCTGCGGCGAGATTCCGCTGTGTCCCTACGATTCGTGCCGCTTGCTGGCGCTCAATCTGCTGTCGTATGTCGACAACCCCTTCACCGACAAGGCCGAGTTCGATTTCGCCAAGTTCAAGGAGCATGTGGCCAAGGCCATGCGCATGATGGACGACATCATCGACCTGGAGCTGGAGAAGGTGGAGCTGATCATCGAGAAGATCGCCGCCGACCCCGAGGACGAGGATGTGCGCCGCGTGGAGCTGGAGTTGTGGAAGAAGATCCGCACCATGGCGCTCAAAGGGCGCCGTACGGGTCTCGGCATCACGGCCGAGGGCGACATGCTCGCGGCCCTCGGGCTGCGCTACGGCTCCGACGAGGCGATCGATTTCGCCGTCGAGGTGCAGAAGACGCTGGCCGTCGAGGCCTACCGCGCCTCGGTGAAGATGGCCGGCGAGCGCGGGGCTTTCGCCGTCTACGATGCCGCCAAGGAGAAGAACAACCCCATGATCGCCCGCATCCGCGAGGTCGACCCCGAGTTGTACGACGAGATGGTCGAGAAGGGGCGTCGCAACATCGCCATGCTGACCATAGCGCCCACGGGCACCACGTCGCTCATGTCGCAGACCACCTCGGGCATCGAGCCGGTGTTCCGCACCGTCTACAAGCGTCGCCGCAAGATCAACCCCTCCGACCACGACACCCATGTCGATTTCGAGGACGAGACCGGCGAGAAGTTCCAGGAGTACAACGTCTACCACCACAATTTCGTCAAGTGGCTCGAAGCCAACGGATACGACACATCGAGATTGGAGTCGATCTCCGACAAGGAGCTGTCCGAGTGGGTGGCCGCATCGCCCTACTACAAGGCTACGGCCAACGACATCGACTGGGTGGCCAAGGTCAAGATGCAGGGGGCCATTCAGAAGTGGGTCGACCATTCGATTTCCGTGACGGTCAACCTGCCTAACAACGTGTCGGAGGCGTTGGTGGCCGATGTCTATCGCACGGCCTGGGAGGTCGGCTGCAAGGGCGTCACGGTCTATCGCGACGGTTGCCGCGAGGGCGTGTTGCTCGACAAGAGCACCAAGACCAAGCGCAGCAAGTGCGAGGAGCATCCCGGGCAGGCGCCCAAGCGGCCCAAGTCGATCCCGGCCGACATCGTGCGTTTCAAGAACGGCTCGGAGGACTGGATCGCTTTCGTGGGCTTGCAGGATGGTCGTCCCTACGAGGTCTTCACCGGCAAGATGGAGGAGGACGCCATGTACATCCCGCGCAAGATCACCAAGGGCTACATCATCAAGGTGCGCGAGGAGGACGGCTCGAAGCGCTACGACTTCCAGTACAAGGATCGCTATGGCTACACCAACACCATCGGGGGCATCTCGCGTCTGTTCAACGAGGAGTTTTGGAACTATGCCAAGCTCATTTCGGGCGTTCTGCGCCATGGCATGCCCATCGAGAAGACCGTGTCGCTCATCGAATCGCTGCACCTCGACAGCGAGTCGATCAACACTTGGAAGACGGGCGTCTGCCGCGCGATCAAGCAGTATATCGCCGACGGCACCAAGTCCAAGGGCAAGTGCCCGAGCTGCGGGCAGGAGAACATGGCTTACCAGAACGGTTGCCTCACCTGCATGTCGTGCGGCTACTCCAAGTGCGGATGATAAACTGTAGAGCGACTCGATCGGTTCTTGTTGTCGCCGCCTGCGGGACGTGCGCTTTTTGCGGGCTTCAGCCGGGAAAGCTGCGGCTCGCACGGTTCGAGAGCCGTTGGTAAGTCTGGAATTGATTGAAATCCGCCCCTGCTGCGATTTTGCGGCGGGGGCGGATTTTTAAGCGGTTTATGCTTTTTTAAGCGTGTTATCTGATGATTACCGCGTTGACCAGTCGCAGACCCGCGCGGAGGTTGATCGCTTCCTTGAGCGCCTCGCGCTGGTAGAACAGCTCCTGCCGCAGCACGCCCGACTGAATGCGGACGTGCAGGATGTGTTTTTCGAGCCGCAGTTCGGTCGTCAGGTCGGCGGCCCGGTCGCCGACGACGGCACGCCAAGTCTCGGGCAGCTTGCCCTCGGCCACCTTGGCCGCAACATAGGGGCGGCGGAAGAACTCTTCCAGCAGATCGCCCATCAGCAGGGTTTTCGTGCGTCTCATCGTGCGTCGGAGTTTGCGTCGGCAGATTCCGGGTGCGCGTTTTTCGCGCTCGCCGTGTCGTTGGCCGGAGAGACTTCGCCGGCTTCGACCCGAAACAGGGCATATTCGCCGCCTGCCTTGTCCAGGATCGATTTCAGCCGTGTGGGGTTGCAGTCGGTGATGAAGATTTGGCCGAAAGCATCGTCGGCTACCAGCCGGATCAACTGCTCCACGCGCCCGGCGTCCAGCTTGTCGAACAGGTCGTCGAGCAGCAGCAGCGGCTGTTCGCCGCAGGCCCGGGCGACGATGGCATACTGGGCCAGCTTCAGCGCGATGAGAAACGATTTCTGCTGCCCCTGCGAGCCGTATTTGCGAAGCGGGTAGCCGCCGATCTTCAGGGTCAGGTCGTCGCGGTGGATGCCCGAGGTGGTGAATTCGTTCACCAGGTCTTTCTGCCGTGCGGCCTGCAGGATTTCGTCGAACGGACGTTCGTTCAGCTCCGATTTGTAGTGCACCTCCACCGCTTCGCGATCGCCCGAGAGCGTGCGGTAGTAGTCGGCGACCACGGGCTGCAGCTCTTCCACGAACGACTGCCGCGCGGCGTGGATCTTCGCTCCGTGCTCGACGAGCTGCCGGTCGTAGATCGCCAGCATCGTTTCGTCGGGCTGCGTCTTCAGCAGCCGGTTGCGCTCGCCCAGCACGGCGTTGTAGCGCATCACCGCCGCCAGATAGGGGCGGTCGAGCTGCGAGATGCAGGCGTTCAGATAGCGGCGCCGTTCGTCGGCCGCGTCGCTGATCAGGGCGCTGTCGGCCGGCGAGACGATCACCGCCGGCACCAGCCCCACGTGATCGGCCAGCCGGTCGTACTCCTTGCCGTTGCGTTTGAGCACCTTGCCGCCCTTGCGCGAAAACGAACATACGATCTGCTCGCTCTTGCCCGCGTCGGAGGTGTAGCGCCCTTCGAGCATGAAGAAGTCGGTGCCGTGCAGGATGCTCTGCGTGTCGGTCATGGGCAGCGACGACTTGCACATCGCCAGGTAGTGCACCGCGTCGACGACGTTGGTTTTGCCGGTGCCGTTGTCGCCTACCAGACAGTTCACGCCCGGGCAGAAAGCCAGCTCCTGACGGGCGATATTCTTGAAATTGAGCAGCGATAGTTTGTTCAGACGCATAGGACGAAATGACGTGAAACCGAACTTTTCCGGGTTCGTTCGGGGCGAAAGTGCTTCGGCGAAGCGAAGGTACAAAAAATCCCCGATACGGCATTGTACATTGTGAATAGTTTTGTATCTTTGTCCGGATAAACCGCGATGCGAACAGAGCTTCATTCCGGCAGAGTCGGACGGATTCGATTCCGGCGAGTTGTGTGCTGCGGTTTTTATGCGTTGTAAACTAATAAATTACGATTTTCATATGGCAAAGCAGCAAGCCGCCGGGCAGGAATCGCTTGGCGAAGCAATGAACAAAACCGAGTTGTTTCTGGAGAAGAACGGCCGCACGATGTCTTACGTGATCGTGGCGCTGTTCCTCCTCGCCGCTCTGATCTATGGCTATCGGGCGCTGATCGTCGCTCCGCG
>CAMWJM010000031.1 GCA_947174575.1 uncultured Alistipes sp.
GCCTTGGGGCTTGCAGGCTGCTCGGGGGTCGGGGTCGGGTTCACCGGATCCGTCTTCGGATCGTCGTCCTTGTCGCAAGCGGTGTTCAGGGCCAAACCGCAGATGGCCAGCATCAAAAATAACTTTTTCATAACAATTTGGTTTTTTATTGGGTTAGTAAAAAATGGTGTGCTTCTGTCAGTTGCCGGCTGCGACGATGAGTCCCAGTCCGACGATGAAGAGTACGAACATCAGCGCGAGCAGCAGACCGACTTTGCGCGACGCTCCCTTGAACTCTTTCCAGATGAAGATGCCCCACACGGCGGCGATCATCGGGGCGCCCTGACCGAGCGCATACGATACGGCCGGCCCCGCGACGCCCGAAGCGATGTAGCTCAAGGCTGTGCCGAGGCACCATATGGCACCGCCCAGGCAGCCTACGAGGTGCGTCGGGAAAGAGCCTTTGAAATACTCCGAATACTTGACGGGTTCGCCCGTGAAGGGATAGCGCATGACCAACGTGTTGAAGATCGCGTTGCTTGCCAGCACGCCCAGCGAGAAGACGAAGATCGCCGTGTAGGGGGTCACCATGCCTGCTGCGGGCGATGCCAGATGCTCGACATCCATGCCTTTCACCACGAACCGGTAGAAGAACGCCATCAGCACGCCGGCCAGCGCCGCCAGCACGATGCCCTTGCGGTTGCCGCCCGTGCTCTGCGTCTGCTGCTTGCCCGAAGCGATGCCGTTGCAGACCAAAGCCACGACGATGAGCGCTACGCCCGCGAAAAGCAGCGTGGGATCGCCCGTCGGCGTACCGATGTAGTTGACGATCACGCCCAGCACTAGGGCCAGACCCACGCCCAGCGGGAATGCCACCGAGAGACCGGCCAGCGAAATGGAGGCCGACAGCAGGATGTTCGAGGCGTTGAAGATCACGCCGCCGAGCAACACCCAGCCCAGAGCGCTTTTGTCCGCCTGCGCGATGTCGTCGACGAACGACCGTCCGCCCTCGCCGAAACTTCCGAGCGTGAAGCCCAGCAGCGCGGCGAACAGCACCATGCCGATGACATAGTCCCAGTAGAAGAGTTCGTAGCGCCAGCTCTTGGCGGCCAGCTTCTGGGTGTTGCCCCACGAACCCCAGCACAGCATGGTGACGAAGCAGAGGATCACCGCTGTGAAGTAGTTGCTTACGATAAACATAACGAATCGGTTTTAAAGAGTTGAGGTCATTCAGTTTTTGATTTTCGCCTTGATGTCGGACACCGTCGCCGCGAAGCAGGCCAGCACGGCGTCGTAGCCCGAGGCCCCGTTGCGTACGCGGTATTCGTAGGTCGTGCCTTTCTTCTTGCACAACTCGTACATCTCGCCGGCCGAGCGGTAGTGCGTACCCTCGTCGGTGGTGACGATGTAGTAGAATGTCTTGCCGTTGGGGTTGCAGGCACTCGCGTCGGCGTTGCCGTCGATGAGGAACAGCGAGCCGAGAACGCCCGCGGCGGTCGTCTTACCCTCGTTGTCCGTCTCTTCCATACTTGCGGCCGAGTAGCGCCACAGAGGGTCGGCTCCCTCGCCGAATCCGAGTCCTATGCGGTAGGCCGAGCCGCCGATGCGGTACTTCTCGACCAAAGCCGCCGTCACGGCGTCGAGGTCGACGCTTTCCGACGAGGTGTCGAGGCAGGCCAGTACGCAGGGCCGGCTGTAGGTCGCCAGGGTGAGGGCATTGGCTATGCCGTTCAGCTCTTTGTCCGTATATCCGTCGTGTCCCGCGAGCAGCAGCGTGTTCTCGCGCTCGGCTTCGGGGGCGTACTGCTGCGAGAGGTAGACCTTCACGGTGCAGTCGCCGACGGTCAGCTCCTCGGTGCGGCCCTCGAAGCTCCCGGTGTCGACGTTCGCCGGCTCGGTGTCGGGATATTGCCCGCCATTGAGCAGCGTTTCGAGCCACGGCAGCGCGCTCTCCATGGCCGAACGCCAGTAGTCGGAGGTGTGGGCGCCGTTGCGTACGCGGAATTCGTGCTTGATGCCCAGGTCGCGCATCTGGCGGTGTACGCGGTCGTTGGCGATGAGCAGCTGCTCTTCGTCGTCGCCGCAGTCGAGCCACCAGTGCATCTTCCCGAACGACGGGGCGCTCGCTTCGGTGAAGTAGTAGTAGGGGCAGTGCTCCTTGTAGTAGTCGGTGATGCGTGCGTCGCCTTTCGAGCCGACACCGCCGAAAATCCAGCCCCACTGCTTGTCCCAGCCGTCGCTGTTCGAGGCTTCGGTGGTGTAGCGCTCATACTGGCAGAGCGACATGCTCAGCGGTATGGTCGCGATGAAGAGATCGGGGTTCTTGGCCGCCATGACCATGGCGCCGAAACCGCCCATCGAGTAGCCCGCGATGGCGCGGTGCTCGCGCTCCGCGATGGTGCGGTAGTTGCCGTCGATGAACGGAATGAACTCCTCGACGAAGAAATCCATGTAGTCGAAGCTGCCGTCGTAGGCATTGACATAGTAGGAGTTGAAGCCCTGCGGCATGACGTAGATCTTGGGCGCTATCGTCCCGCGGTTTTCGAGCTGCTGCAGCGTGGTCGAGATGTGCAGGTACTTGCCGTTCCACGAACCGTGGTCGTCGCCCAGACCGTGGAGCAGATAGACCACGTCGTAGCGCTTGTCGGTCGCCGTTTCGTAGTCGGCGGGGAGAAATACCGAATAGAGGATGTTGCGTTTCAGGCAGTTGCTCCGTACGACCAGATCGGTCTGATAGCGCGTCCACGGGGCCGGCTCTTTCTCCGGAAGTTTGCGCTCTTTCTCGCACGACTCCGCCAGCGGCAGGCAGAGCAGCGTCGCAAACAGCAGAAAGTTCATCATAGAGAATCGTCCTTTAGTGTTCATGATTTTATCGCTGGTTGGTGTAAACGACCATCTCTTTGGCGTCTATGACATAGTTTTTGTCGCGATTCGTCCAGCGGAGCGTCAGCTCGTGATGTCCGTCGGCGAGATCGTAGGTGTGGAAAATGTCGTACTTGCGTTTGATGTAGTCGTACGGCATCTCCACGCGCTCGAAAGGCTGTCCGTCGATGCTCACCTCCAGGAGGGCCGTGTAGGAGTCGTCGCCGTCGAGACCCAGCCGGCGGACGGCGCCCATGAGTACCGCGCCGCAGCCGTCGAAGCCGACGGTCATGCGGTCGGTCACCACGCGTTTGAGCACGCGGCGCTCGCACGGCTCGATGCCTGCGAACGACTCCTCGAACGGCACGGTCTGCGGCTCCTGAACCGTGAAGGTGTAGCGGTCGCCCTCGACCTTGCTGCCCTGGGTTTCGAGCAGGTCGGTCAACAGACGCAGGTTGAGGTCATAGACCTTGGCCAGCGAAATGGAGGTGTAGGGGAAGTCGATATGCTCGCAGCGCTCGATAGCGGGTTTCCAGCGCTCGGGAATCGCCTCGTAGCCCCGCATCACGCCCAGAATGCCCGCCGCCGAAGCGGGGTTGCAGTCCGAGTCCTGACCGCAGCGGGTCGAGATGTCCATCGTGCGGAAGAAATCGCCCTCGCCATAGAGCAGACCGATAGCCACATAGGCCGAGTTGAGCGTGGCGTCGATGTTGAAGCCGTTGAATACGCCTTCGGGGCACCCCTTTTCGAACGCATAGCGCTTGTTGATCTCGAACCAGCAGTATTTCCAGTCGTCGGGGCGGCTGCGGTGCAGGGCGATGACGTCGGCGATGCAGCGGTGGAACTTGCTTCGGGCGGGAATCGTGCGCAAAGCCTCGGCCACCACGGTCGGAATGTCGTCGCAGACGAACGCCAGCGAGTACATCGCCCCGATGAAGACGCCGCCGTAGAAACCGTCGCCGTAGTTCATGATGTGGCCTATGCGGTCGGCTATGGCCGAAGCGCTGTTGACCATGCCGGGGGCGATCATGCCGATGAAGTCGGCTTCGATCTGGAAGTCGATGTCGTCGGCGTGCGGGTTGTTCTTCCAGTGGCCCGATTCGGGCGGCATCACGCCGTGCAGGATGTTGTAGCGGGCTGCCTGATTGGCGTGCCACAGCTTGTAGTCGGCATGGGCGAAGGCCAGGGCATAACTTTCGGCAGAGGCGTCGATGCCCTCGCGCGCCATGGTCTCCATGAAAGTCAAATCCATGTAAACATCGTCGTAGAGACCCGGGTCTTCGTTGAACGTGTCGAGGGCGTAGTCGTCGTACCACACGATGGGTTCTTCGTCGTGGATGATGCCGCCTTTGTGCTTGAACTCCGTCGGCCCGCCGAACGTGCAGCCTATGGTCTGGCCGGCCCAGCCGCCCTTGATCTTGTCCTGCAGCGTCTCGCGGTCGAGCGTCACGCTCCGGCCGTAGGGTATCGAGTTCGAGGTGCAGCCCGCAGCCAGCGCGAGGAGGGGCAGCAGTAGGGTGAATATGCGTTTCATATGCTATATATCGCTTTTTGCGGGTTCGTTCTCGGAGTAGACCACCAGATCGTTCAGGCGTATGGTGTAGTCCTTACGGGGATTCTTCCAGCGAAGCACCACCCGGTGCGTGCCCTCGCCCAGAAGATAGCGCCATGCCGGTTCCAGTCGCCGATCGGTGTTCTTCATCGGCAGACGGGCCGTATGGTCGAGCTTGCCGTCGATCCATATTTCGAGTTCGGCGACATAGGGATCGTCGGCTTCTGCCAGACCGAAGACTTCCGAACCGATGTGACGCATCGAGACGCGGTGGATGTAGTCCTCGGTCACGCTGCGCAGGCAGCAGATGTTGCCCCAGATGATGAAGCCGTTGCCGTCGAAATCGAAAGCGTACTCGTCGCGCAGGAAGCAGTCCAGACGGCTGCGGGAGACGGGATGCGTGTCGACGAAGTTCTGTTCGAGCGGGAGCTTCTCCGCCTTGCGCTGCGGGATCGTCACCCGTTCGCCGTCGCTCGTTCCGCCTGCGCGCTCGACGACCTGCAAGGCCTGACGGAAACTCATCTCGTAGGCCTTGGCCAGCGAGACGTCGGTGCCCTCGAATTCGAGGTCTTCGATCTCACGCAAAGGATTGAGCCACTGCTCGGGAATGGCCGAATAGCCGTGCATGACGCCCAGCACGCCTCCCACGGTCGCCGGATTGCAGTCGGAATCCTGACCGCAGCGGGTGGCGATCTCTATCGAGCGGCCGAAGTCGCCGCCGCCATAGAGCAGACCGATAGCCACATAGGCCGAATTGAGCTTGGCGTCGATGTTGAAACTCAAGAAAACCCCTTTAGGACAGCCCACGTCGCAGTTCCAATGCTTGTGCACCTCGAACCAGCAGGCCTGCCAGTCGTCGGGATTGCGGCGGTGGAACCGGCGTACGCAGTCGACGCACCGGTAGAACGAACTCTCGGTCGGTATGGGTTCGAGCGCCTTGTCGAGAATCTGCTCCGGCGTCGAGCAGACGAACGCCGCCGCATAGAGACCCGCCACGAAAGCTCCGCCGTAGAAGCCGTCGCCGCTGTTCATGATATGCCCCACGCGGTTGGCGATGTCCATGGCCTCGGGAATCAGGCCCGGGGCCATGAGACCGATGAAGTCGGCTTCGATCTGGAAATCGAGGTCGTCGGCGTGCGGGTTGTTCACCCAGTGGCCCGACATCGGGGGCTTGATGCCGTTGCGGATGTTGTAGCGGCCCGCCTGGTTGGCGTGCGCCAGGTGATATTCGGCGAATGCGAACCGGTCGCCCAGCTCCTCGGACGTGGCGTCGAGTCCCAGTTCGTCGAACGACTGGGCGAAAGTCAGGTCGTTGTAGATGTCGTCGAACAAGCCGGGTTTCTTGTCCCACCAATATTTGACGATATGCTCCGACCACGGTATGGGCTGGTAGTCCTGTATGGTCGTACCCGTGAATTTGAATTCCGTCGGTGCGCCGTAGACCACGCCTATGGTCTGGCCGGCCCAGCCGCCCTTGATCTTGTCCATCAAAACCTCTTCGGAGAGTTCGACGGACGCAGCCTCGCGGCGCGTGCAGCTCAATGCCGCACACGCTGCGAGAACGACGATTATCGATCGGTTAATTTTCATAGACGCTCAATTCGGTTACCGACAGGAATGCCGAGGTGTTTTTGGTGTCTTTGTTCCAGTGGATCAGCACCGCGTCGTCGGTCAGGATGCGCACGGCATCGGTTTCGACGGGGTCGAACTCGAAGAGATATTCGACGAAATGGGGCTGGATGAAAACCGTGTCCGATGCGGGCAACGCCGGGGTCGGGCGATAGCCGCCGACATCGTACCAGCGGCCGTCGGCTCCCCGGTACTGGATGCTGAGCGACGAGAACCAGCCGCCGAACTCCTCCATGCAGCCCATGTGCAGCGCGACGGCATGCACCGTGCGGCGCTCGGCCCACTCGTAGCCCAGGAAGTCGATCTTGGGCAGGCACTGTTCGGCCGCGAGCGTGTAGAACACCGAACCCTCGCCGCCGAGTACGCCGTCGTTGAGCACTTCGACGCCGTCGGCATACATCGGGTGCCCGAACGTGATCCAGCACTTGTAGAGCACCTCTTTGTTCGTTTTCGCGACGTTGGCGAGGATGTTTTTCGCCTCGGGCGCGATGTTGCGGCCGCGCACGACGATCTCGAACTCCTTTTCGATATGCTCTTTGCCGTTCGAGAGCGAGAGCGTCACGGGATATTTGCCCGTGGCGGTCGTCGTTCCCGTGAGGCGGCCGCCGTCGAACTTCAGACCTGCGGGCAGCTCGCCTGCGACGAGCGCCCAGTCGCAATTCCGGTTCGTTATGCAGGCGAAAGAGTAGTCGACCTCTGCGCCCGACTCGATGCGGGGTGCGGGGCCTACGCAGAATTCCAGCGGTGCTTCGAACGCAGCTTTCGTGTTGATCGTCAGCACCCGCTTGTCGCCCGTGCCCGTGATCTTGCCGCCCTTGGCGCATACGATCTTTATGGCCATTTCCACCGTGCGGTCGATCATGTCCTCGATCGAAGCGTCGGGCATGTCGAAGCGCGTGATGTTGATGTAGCGGTCGTTGAAGGGCTTCGTCCAATGGTCGAAAGGCATGGTGAGCTGCGCGGGGAGACTCTTGGCTCCATAGAGCACGCCGAGTATGCCGCCCACCGTCGCCGTCTGGTTGTCGGCGTCGAAGCCCATGGCGCAGCCCAGATCCATGGTGCGCTGCAGGTCGCCGTGGCCGTAGAGGAGCGTCAGAATGCCGCAGGCGCCGTTGAGGTTGGCGTTCCAGATGGTCTTGGTCATGGCGGGTTCGTCGACGTAGTAAGCCCGGGCCATTTCGGCACGCGCCGCCTGCCAGTTGTCCGGATATTTTTCATAGAGAGCCACCATGTGCCGCACCGTCCGGGCGTAGCGGTCGTCGGCCGGCAGATATTTCAGCGCGCCGAGCACCAGTTTCTTGATGTCCTTTTCGAAGAAAGCCGCCGAGTACATCGCGCCGTAGTGGATCGTCGGAGCGATCGCCCAGTCGTCGCTGGTGATGCGGGCGGCCCAGGCCGACTTTTCGGCCGCATAGCGAACCATACCCGGGGCCGTGTAGCTCCAGATTTCGTTGATGAGCTGCGGGTCGATCTGGTACCAGTGGGGATTGTAGCGCTTGTCGCCGGTGAACGGAGGGGTGAATCCGTAGTGCATCAACCCCAGGGCCGCCCGGTTGGCGAGCCATACGCGGTCGCGGATGTGGTGCATCCAGCCCTCGCGCATTTGGGCGAACGTGGGTTCGTAGCCGTACTTCTCCATGAGCATCAGATAGAGATACTCCACGTCGGTGTCGTCGTCCGAGAAAGCGCCGTCGTACTGCTCCATTTTGACCAGGCTTTTGGAGTAGCCGAACGGGAAGAGCGCTTCGTCGCCCTCTTTCTCGATGAATTTGTTCTCGAACGGGAGGCCGTACATGTTGCCGACCATTTGACCGAGCCACGCTCCCGCTATCTTGTCGCGCAGTTCGGCGACCGTTATCCGCTTCTGGGCCGAGGCAGAGCCTGCGACGGCGCAGAGCGCGAGGATATACAACAGTTTTTTCATCGGTTTTTCGTATTGGTTGTCATCAATAGCCGTTGATCTGGCTCAACTTGGGATTCGCATTGAGAATCTCGGTCGGAATGGGATAGATCGTGGAACGGGCTGCCGAGCGTTCGGGTTTCGCCCACCACGGATCGCAGAACTTGCCGAAACGGATCAGGTCGTTGCGCCGCCACAGCTCCCAGGCGAACTCGCGGCCGCGCTCGTTGAGAAGCTCGTCGAGCGTCAACTCGGCCTGGGTGTAGGGAGCGAGTCCCGCACGGGTGCGGATGGCCCGGAAGTCGGGATGGTCGATCGCTTCGGCGACGCGTCCCTGACGCATGAGCGCCTCCACCCACATCATCACCACGTCGGCATAACGGATGAGGACGAAATCGTTGTCCATCGTGATGGAGCTGCTCGTCAGGCGTCCGTCGTTCTGGAACTGGTATTTGTAGAGTCGGGCGCCGTCGGCCTTGGTGCCCGTCGCGTCGTCGCCTTTCGCACGACCGGCGCCGTCGAAGAGCGCTTCGTCGAATACGGCGTTGAACGGCGCATCGGGGAAGAGGGTCGACTCGGAGTGGATGAACGTCAGGTCGCGGCGTCGGTCTTCGGGCGAGTAGCGCTGGAAGAAGTCGGGCTGGCATACGAAGCCGTCCCAGTTGGCGTAGGGGATGTTGAACGTATCTTTCGTCCATTGCGAGTCGGGCAGCGTGAGGATGTGGATCATGAACGTATAGTCGCTGCTGCCGCTCGTATTGGCCGTGTCGTAGGGGATGACGAAGATGTTTTCGCGCGAACCCTCGTTTTGGGGGACGAAGTTGGCTTCGAAATTCGGCTCTATGATGTAATGACCCGAATCGATGACCTGCTTGCAGGCCGCCTCGGCCTCTTTCCACATCGGTTTGCCGATCAGCACCTCGGCGTTGAGGTAGAGTTTCGCGAGCAGGGCGTAGGCGCCGCCTTTGGTCATACGGCCGTAGCTGCCCGTGGTCGGCACCTCTTCCATGAGGTCGATGTTGTCCAGAATCTCCTGCTCGATGAACTTGAACACGAATTCACGGCTTTTCGGCTCGGGATAGGAGGTGTCGGTGTAGTCTATCGAGAAAGGAATCTGATCCCAGCAGTCGATCGCCAGAAAATACATGAAAGCGCGCAGGATTTTGACTTCGGCTTCGAGGTGCGTCTTGGCGTCGAACACCATCTCCGAAAGACTCATTTCGTAGAGGATGTCGTTGCAGGTCGCGATCGTGTTGAAGCAGGCGTTCCAACCCTCCCGGAGCAGCTTGTCCGAGGGATCCCATTGGTGGCGGTGCAGGCGCAGGTAGCGGCCGCCGTCGTCCCAATGTCCGTCGTCGCGTTTGGGGGCGCAGCATTCGTCGGCCGACAGCAGCATCAGGGTATAAAGCCCCTGCTCCTTGCCGAATGCCTGCAGATGACGGTATGCGCGGCCGGCGGTGGCCACGACTTCCTGTTCGTTCTTCAAGAAGTCGTCCATCGGAATTTCGCTGTAGACCTCCTCCGAGAGGTCGAAGCAACCGGTCAGCGCGAACGCT
>CAMWJM010000032.1 GCA_947174575.1 uncultured Alistipes sp.
AGCGAGTACCAACCCCACCCCCGCAACCCCCAGGGACCATCGCCTCGGGGGCCCGCAGCTGTGTAACCCCGACACGGTCCAGGGGGGGGGAAGCCCGCAGGAAGATACGGCACGCTAAAAAGATACGGGAAGCGGCATAAAAAGCAGGTCGCCCCGCAAAGGGCGACCTGCGCAAAAAGAGCAACCGAGTAACTAATCGCTGAAGCATGCGCCGTAGAACTCGGCGGGCATGCCGCCATCGTCGACGAGCTTGAGCTGCCCCATGACGTAGGAGCCGAACGACACGGACGCCCATTCGATCTTGAAGGTCTTGCCGACCCAGAACTGGGCGAAAGCGAGGGCTGCCGGTGCACGCGAACAGAAATAGGCTCCATTGCCGAAAGTATCGTCCTCGAACGTCATATCCGTGACGGTGAACTGGTCTTCGTCCTCGTTGAACTCGATGTAATAAGTCATGTATCCGGAATAACCGCCCACGACCCATTCCACGAGCAGGCGGGGCGCCCCCGATTCCGTAGTCGTGAACTCCAGCTGAACGAGCTGCAACTGCATCCTGAATGCTGAATACAATCCCGCATTTGCCGCCATCATCTGGTAGCCGAACTGGTTTTCGGACTCCAGAGTCGAGGGGAACATCGACGTAATGGTCTGCATGACCGTGTAGAGCTTGCCCGGTCCCAACATGTAGTGGAGCGGGAAAATCGGCTCGACCTGCGCCTCGACAGCTACCTGTTCGCCGTCGACTACGGCACTGTACTGCTGCGTCTGCTCGTTCCAGACGAATCCGGTGATGGACTTACCCGCGATGACGACCGGCTCGGTCAAAGCGATGGTCTTGTCCTGCTCGATCTTCACATAGCCGGAGGTTTCGGCTACGTCGTTCCCGTCGATATAGAAGAACGTATTGGAACGACCGTTGAAGAGCACGTTGACCGTAACATCGCCTACGGAGAAATAACAGTTTTCCCCCTGCTGGTAGGTAATGGCGTCGATGATTACCCCCATCAGTCCGCCCGCCTCGATCGAAGCCTTTTCTTCGGCCGTAGCCTTGCGCAACGACGCGTCGACACGGTTGACCCGACCGATCAGCGTGAAAACGCCGTCGGCATAGCCCCCGATCTCGAACTCGAAATCGGTGCCGAGTCCCATGTTGCCCGAACCGCCGCTGATCTCGTTGTCGGGATCGTTGATGATCGAGAGATAGGAATAGGTGTCGAACGAGAGCGTGGGGCGCTGCAACGAACGGATGTTGTAGGTCGAAGTCATGGACACGCCGTTCAGCTCGGTGTAATAGAAGTTGTCGGTGTACATGGTCACCTTGTTGTCGTCGGTGAAGGTCATGTGGAACCGATAGTAGCCCTCGTCGGTCATCACGTCGGCGATCCAGCCGTTCTCGGCACCCGCCAGCTCGGCGATGTAGCTCTTGATGACCGCATCGACGCGTGCATCGGCACTGTCGTCCATGGTGATGACGGTCTCTTCGCAACCCGCCAGGAACGCAACGACGCAGAGGGACGCTAATATGCTCAACAGTTTTTTCATGTTCTGCAAATTTTTTCGATTAAACAATTACTCCGTGGGAGGAGTGGCCAGCACCGTGGCGATCGCCTCCTGGACGTAGGTTTCGAGACCCTTGTTGCCCATCTCGTCGTCGAACATCGCGATGCCCCACGTATCCTGCATGTAGGACTCCACCATGGAGAGTTTCTGGGTCAGGGCACCATAGGCATCCGTAATAGTGGAGTTCTGGGCCGAAGCGCACACCACCTGGTCGAACCACGTCTTGCCGTAGACCAGCACCATGGAGAAGACCTCGACGAAATCGTCGTCCTTGTTGTTCATGGCATAGTTGCGGGTGAAACCGAGCTGGTAAGACTCCGGCTGGTTGTCGTTGGGTTTGCCCTTGTCATAGTTCTTCCAGCCCGTCGAATCGTAGAAGCCGGCGCTGATGTCCTGGAACGTCTTGTCGAACATGACCGTTTGGTGCATGATGTGCCCGAACTCGTGCAGGATCACATGCAGGAACGATTTGACCTGGGCTTCGTCCTCGGGATCGAAATTATTGACGTTCATCAGCAGAATCTTGCGGCCGCCCTCGGCCTCTCCGAGCTTGATCGAACCGCTCTGGTACTCGGGACTGCCCACGAGCACCACTTTCTTGGGCGCCAGACGGCAAAGGAAATCCTTGTTGCCGGAGGCCTGGACGAACGGATCGAACCACACGTCGCGGATGACGGCCATCATAGGCTGCACCAAGTCGTACATCACGGGCACCAGGCGAGTATCGGAGATGTTGGAATACATCTGCGCCGCATCCCAGCGGTAGACCACTTCGATGTTGTAGGGCTGCGTAAAATTCTCGTAGAGCCACTGGTCGAGTTCGTTGGCGATCTCCTCCGTGCCGCCCAGACCGGGGATGACCAGATCGTCGGCGATCGTCTCCTTCTCCCGGCACGAGCATACGCCGAGCAAAAGTACGGCGGAGAGGAGAAGTTGCGCTATTCTCATGTTTTTCATACTTTTTCGATATTTAGGTTGCGACAAACTAATTCCACGGCTGCGGGATATGATCGTAGGGATTCATCTGCAAGCCCGAAAGCTCGGCATTGCGAGGAAGCTGCACCACGCGACGGTCGTCGTCGGGGGTCAGCGTGCTGGTCTCGCCCGTAATCATGCGGTGTACGACGGGAATGTTCCAACGCAGGATGTCGAACCAGCGCATGCCCTCGTAGAGGAACTCCGTGTGGCGGCTGTCGAGCACCATGAGGATCAGCGAGCGCTGGAGCATGCCCTCGTAGGTGGCGGGATCGGTGGTGAAGCGTCCGGCATTGAAGCTGTTGAGCAGGTAGTTGCCGGGCATGGAGAGCGACTCGGCATAGTAGTTCACCAACTTGTCGCGCGAGAGGAAGCAACTCGTGATCTGAGCATTCACACGATTCTGCACATACATGGTCAGGTCGTGGATCGCCTTGTCGTACTCGCCGGTCATGGCATAGGCCTCGGCACGGGCGAGGATCAGCTCCTCCTGGCGGAAAAGGCTCAAGCGCACGTGCGGCTGGCCGGTCACGTCGTCGTCGGACTTGAAATCCTCGTACATCTTGGGCACGAACGACGGCGAATTGGCAGTCGAATAACCGTAAGCCGGCAAATTCCAACCATAGCCGGTGGCATTGTCGCCTATAAGGGCCGCGATGCTCTTTTCCGAATAGTTGTAACGGGTATAGGCATTCGAGCGGGTAATTCGAAACAAAAGCGAATAAGGCTCGCACGAAAGCAGCACGTGGGACGACTTGGGATCGGTGAAGCTCAACCCGATACCTTGCGCAGCTCCGGAGATGTTGCGGTAGTTGTCCCAGTTGTAGAAGTTGGCGCCGCAGTAGAGGAACGCCACGTCATTATAAGGATGCGGAATCATGACCGGCGTACCGTCGGCATTGACCAGCGGCCCGGAAGCATTCTGCAAACCGACCAAAGTCGACGGCTGGGGAATCTGCTGCGAGACAAGCGAAATCACCGTGGGATAGTCGCGCTCGAACAGCGCCACGCGCACGGCGAAAGCTCGGGCCGAAGCGACGGTGAAGTGGAATTTGGGCTGCTCGTAATCGGCCGACGTGCCGACATGCGCCAAACCCTCGACCAAGTCGCTCTTGACTTTTTCGAGCGTCGAAGCTACCGTACCGCGGTCGTAGTGCTTGAAGACCTCGTCTTCGGGTTCGGTGACATAGGGAATACCGGGTTTCGAAGCCCGGTTGGCCTCGTCGAAGAAGTCGGAATGGATGGTCAGCAGGCAGAAGTGCGCATAGGCGCGGCACAGCAAGGCTTCGGCCCGATAGATCTCCGAACCATGGGGATTGCCCATCTCGTCGAGCGCCGCGAGTGCATGGTTGGCTGCGGCGATCGCCTTGTAACATGCCGTCCAATAAGCCTCGTTGTCGTCGGAACCCTCGATAGAGGTATGCTCCTCCCAACGGTAGTTGGTATACTGGAAACTCATCGAGGTGCCGGGCTGCGTACCGAGCATAGTCGCACCGAGATCGGTGTAACCGTCGCAGCGGGGTTCGAGCGCCGAGGCGTAGAAACGATAGGGATAGGCCGAAACGAGCAGGGCCTTGACCTTCTCCACGTTGTCGATCTGCGTGCGGTTGTCGGGCATGGTGTCGAGGAAGTCGCCGCAACCGCCGGCGCCGAGCGCCGCGAACGCCAGGGACAACGTTATAATCAATTTTCTCATATTCATCGTATATTTTATGTTTCGTGCGTAATTAGAACCCGAGGTTCAGCGACAGGGTGAACTGCGTGGTGGAGGGCATGGCCACACCGCCGGTGTTGAAGAACTCGGGATCCTGACCGTGCAGGGCCTTGTCGGAGTAGAGCAACCACGGATCCTTGACCGTCAGACGCAAACCCGCGGTCTTGAAGAAACGCGACTTGCTGACCAGCGCGGGCGAGAAATCGTAGTTGAGCGAAACGGACTTCAAGCGGATGAAGTCGCCCTTCACGACGCGGGCCGTCGAATAGTTGTAGTTGACGTAGGGATAGTTGTTCGATCCGAGCGAGATCGACTGATGCACCCAGTCGGCGATGGCGGGCGAGAGGTTGTCGCCGGTCATCAGGAAACGATCCTTGAACTCGTTGGACATGGCGTCCAGGTCGCTGTACTGCGAGGCATAGGCCGGCGTGAGACGGATCTTGCTGCCGAACTGGTAGGTGAAGAATGCATTGAGCGAAAAGTTCTTGTAGCGCAACGTGGTGTTGAAACCGCCGGTGATCTTGGGATCGACCGTACCCTCGAACTTGAGGAACTCGGTCTCGGTGCCCTGCATGTAGATGTCGGTCGACTCTTCGCCGTCGGCATTCTCGAACAACGGAATACCGGTCTCGGGATCGAGCCGCGAGAAGGGAATCGAGAAGAGCGAGTTGACGGGATAGCCGTTCTTGTTGCCGCCCTCGCCGCGCACCAGTTCGTAGACGGCGGGCATGTTCTGGGCGTTCTTGATCTCGTTGGTCGAGTAACCGAACGTGAGGTTGGCCGTCCAGCTCCAGTTCTTGGTGCGGATCATCGTACCGCCGAGCGTGACGTCGAAACCGTGGGCGTCGAGGTCGGCGAAGTTGGCCAGCTTCCAGGTGAAACCGCCCACGCCGGGGGTTTTCACCACGTCGATCAAATCGAAGCTCTTGCGGCTGAAGTAGTCGAACGAGAAGGTCAACCGGTTGTCGAAGAACGCCATGTCGATGCCGGCGTTGAACTGGTAGCTCTTCTCCCAAGTGAGGTCTTTGTTACCCAGCGCGTCGATCGTGATCTGGTTCTCGGTGTAGCCGGGACGATAGACCTGCGAATTGTAGAACAGCGCGGCGGCGTTCGATGCGTTGGGCATGCTGGCCGTCAGACCGTAGCTCACGCGCGGACTCAACACGTCGAGCCACTCGACATCCTCCATGAACGCTTCGTTCTGGATGTTCCACTTGGCACCGAAGTTCCACGTAGGCAACCACCGGGCGCTGGACGACGCGCCCAGCGAGTTGGTACCGTCGTAACGCACCGTGGCCGAAACGGAGTATTTCCGATCGAACGCGTAATCGGCATTGAGGTAGAACGCCGCAAAGCGGTCGCGATAGGTGTTCGAAGTGAACAGATCGCGCTGACGGTCGCTCATCATGCGGTAGAACAGCGGGTTGTTGTAGACCACGCCGCCCATGTAATATTGGTAGCCGGCCTGCGTCGCGGTTTCGCTCGTACGATCGAGATACTTGATCTGCGTACCGGCCAACACGCTCAATTCGTGGGTGCGGACGTTGTTGTCCCACACCTTGTTGTAGGCGAACGACGCACGCATCTCATAGTTGAGCAGCGTGTTGTTGGCCGTGTCGTAGAAACCGCCGCGCTCCATGACCGACACCGGTTCGGCGCTCAAATCCTCCTTGTTCGTCCAGAGGAAGCGGTTGCGCGAACGGATGGTCGAGTTGCCGTCGGCCCGATAGGCGCCGGCGACGTTGGAGTTCTCGGTGATCTTGTGCACCTGGTCGCTCTTCACATAGCGCAACATGCCCGTGAAGTTGAAGCGCAGCCCCTTGACGATGTTGTAGTTGAACTCGCCCTGCACCTTGGCGTCCATGACGTTGAGTTCGATCTTGTTCTCACGCAACTCGTTGAGGATGTTGAACGGCGCGAAGTTCATGGTCACGTACTCCAGATTGCCGTCGTTGTCGTAGGGACGCACCGCACGGCTGGTGTTGAGCGCATAGCTGAAGGGGTTGATGTCGAAATCGCGCGACCACTCGCCGCTCACCACGTCGACTTCGCGCGTATAGGAACCCGGAGCCTCCTGCTGGCGCAGCGAAGCCACGGCCAGCAAGCCGATCGAAATCTTGCGGCTGATGTCGTACTCGTTACGGAAGTTGAGGGTGTAGCGATTGACCTTGTCGGCGATCGTCCAACCGGCATCGTTCAGGAAGCCGATCGACGCATAAGTGCGCGAACGCTCCGTACCGGTCGAAACGCTCAACGAATGCTCCTGCAGCAGATTGTGCGTGAAGAGCAGGTCGAACCAGTCGGTATTGGCCTTGGCGTAGTTCATCAGGAACGCGTTGCGCGCCTCGCGCGTGTTGGCCAGACCGAAGCCCGTAGCGGGATCGTAGGCGTTGATCGCATTGTACATCAGGCCATAGACGCCCGAATTCGACGAGTTGACGATGTCCTGGTTGAGCAGGCCCTTGCGCTCCAGCTCCGAATAGACGGCCATCTGGTCGGCGGAGTTCATGATGTCGAACTTCGAATAACGGGGCTTGGTGCGAATGGTGAAGTTGCCCGTATAGTTGATACGCGGCGCACCCTGCTTACCTTTCTTGGTGGTGATGACCACCACGCCGTTCATGGCGCGGGCACCGTAGAGCGCCGTCGCGGCGGCATCCTTGAGGATGTCGAACGACTCGATATCGGCGGGGTTGATGCCGGCCACCGACGAACCGAGCAGCGTGGTGGGGTCGCCGCTGGAGAGCTGGTCGTTGGAAATCTCGACCACATCCTCCAATACTACGCCGTCGACCACCCACAAGGGCTTGTTCTCGCCCGAGAGCGACGTCACGCCGCGGATGCGCACCTTGGGCGCCGAACCGAACGTGCTCGACACGTTCTGCACCGAGACGCCGGCAACCTGACCTTCGAGCATGCGGCTCACGTCGCTCACACCGGCGATCGCTATATCTTCGGCACTGATTTTCACCGACGAACCGGTGAACGTCTCTTTCTTGGCATTCTTGAAGCCGGTCACCACCACGTCGTCGATCTTCGTCGCCGACTTGGTCAGCTTGACGGTCACCTTGGTCGTGCCTTTCGCAATGGCGACCTGACTCTCCTCGTAGCCGAGGAACGCCACGGTCAGCACATCCTTGCCCGCGGGCAACATAATCTGGAAATCGCCCCGTGCGGAGGTGACGGTACCGACCGAAGTGGCATTCACGGTCACGGTCGCACCGACGATCGGAGTTCCGTCCTCGGCGTCGATCACCGTACCCGATATCCTAATCTGGGCGAAAGCGCTCGCTATGCTCAAATTAGCGATGATCAGTAAAAGAATAATTTTTCTCATGCACAATCCAATTTTAGAGGTTTCACGTAACAATTGTTGCTCTGCGACCTTCTATTCCAACCACCGTCCCGACCGTTGCGCATCCCCGATCGAGTACGTTTTTTAAAATAAAAAGGGAAGTGCCGCGAACGATCGCTAAAACATGCTGGGAGTCAGACTATTGAAACCAGATTTATCCGAAATACGACGAAACCGTATAACCTGCAGGCACTCAATGCAAAACACTCTTCGTTCGACAGACGTGCGTTTCGACACGGCAACTAAAAAGTAACCCAATAATCTGTTCAACATGCGGCGAATAAGCTGTTTAGACCGATTCATACACCAAAAGGAGGGTGCTATGTCGTTACCTTTAACGCGGAATATCGAAGTAGAACCTAATTGCAAACAGCATGAGAAACACGTTTCGGATCCTATTCTATCTCAAGAAGAATGCGCCGCTTCGAAACGGCAACGTGCCGGTCATGGCCCGCATCACGATCTGCGGACAGCGGACGCAACTGTCGACGCATCTATCTGTGGATCAACGATACTGGTGTTCGACGACCGGACAAATAACGGGTCGCGGCCGAGCCGCCTGCGAAATCAACCGCCAGCTTCTGGATATCCGCTGCCGCATCGAACAATGTTATCGCACGCTCTTTCTGACCGGGACGCTCGTCACCCCGATCATGGTCAAAGAAGCCTATTTCGGAGCCTCGCAACATCGCACCCGGCTTCTGGAGTTCTTCCGCCGGCACAACGACGAGTTCGGCCGCATGGTCGGCGTCAGTCGGTGCCGGGCTACCTATCATAAATATAGGTGTGTCTGCCGGCATTTGGAACGTTATGTCGAAACGGCCTACCGGCGACCCGATCTCGCATTCGACGAACTCGACAAAAAATTCCTCACCGGCTTCCATGCCTACATCGTCCAGCAATGCGGCCGCAAGAAGAATACGGCGTGGGTCTACATGATCGCGCTGAAACACATCCTCATGCTGGCCCGCAGCAAGGGGTACCTCAAGCACGACGTATTCGCCGGATACAAGTTGCGCAACGAATTCGTCAGCCGCAATTATTTGACTTTGAATGAAATCGATAGGTTGATCCGACTCGAACTCCCCGCCGGAACGTTGCAACGCGTGCGCGACGCATTCCTGTTCAGCTGTTTCACGGGATTGTCCTATGTCGACCTCCGCGACCTCACCCGGCGCCAGGTGCAACAGTCCGCCACCGGCCCCTGGTGGCTCGATCTGGCCCGTCGCAAGACCGGCACCGAAGTGAGCGTCAGGTTGTTCGCGCTGCCGCATTCGATTCTGCGGCACTATATGCCGGAAGCACCCGACACCCCGATTTTCGACCTGCCGGGCAACGGCTGGTGCAACCGGTGTCTGGAGCGGATCGCAGCAGCGGCGGGCATCGACAAACGCATCACGTTCCATGCAGCCCGCCATACGTTCGCCACCACGATCACGCTGTCGCAAGGCGTCGCCATAGAGACGATCAGCAAATTATTGGGACACAAGAATATCCGCACCACTCAAATCTACGCGGTCATCACCCATGCGATGCTCGACGACGAGATGAACCGGCTTTCCGAAAAGATCGATTCGGTCTATCCGCAGCTCGCCGCTGCGGCTTCCGCGGCCGAAAACGCTTCGTGCGCATGTGTGCGGCCCCGCCGAAAAGCCCCGGATGTGCCGAAAAAGCCGAAAAAGTGCCCGAAAAGTACGTTACGATTCGTAACCCATGCTTAAAATTCTTTAACAAATTATAATGCCGAAAATACC
>CAMWJM010000033.1 GCA_947174575.1 uncultured Alistipes sp.
CGTCGTAGGTGCGCAGGTGCGAGAGGGTGATGCGCTTGGTGGCTTTCGAGAACTCGATCACCTTGAACTCGATCTTGTCGCCGGCTTTGGGCATGGAGCTGTCCTCCTTGGCGAGCTGACGTGCAGGGCAGAAACCCTCGACGTTCTCGGCCAGCGAAACCACGGCGCCCTTGTCGGTCATCTCGGTGATGGTACCCTCGTGTACGCTGTCCAGAGCGAACTTGCCCTCGATCTCGTTCCAGGGGTTCTCCTCCAGCTGCTTGTGGCCCAGCGAGAGACGACGGTTGTCCTTGTCGATTTCGAGCACGACGACCTCGATGTCGGCACCCACCTGCGTGAACTCGCCGGGATGCTTCACCTTCTTCGTCCAGCTCAAATCCGAAATGTGGATCAGGCCGTCGATACCCTCCTCGATCTCGACGAAGACACCGAAATTGGTGAAGTTGCGCACCTTGGCCGTGGTCTTCGTACCTACGGGATATTTGGTTTCGATAGCGGCCCACGGATCGGTCGTCAGCTGCTTGATGCCCAGCGACATCTTGCGCTCCTCGCGGTCGAGCGTCAGGATGACGGCCTCGACTTCGTCGCCGACCTTCATGAACTCCTGCGCCGAACGCAGATGCTGGCTCCACGACATTTCCGACACGTGGATCAAGCCCTCGACACCGGCGGCGATCTCTACGAAAGCACCGTAATCGGCCATGACGACCACTTTGCCCTTGACCTTGTCGCCGACCTTGAGGTTCTGGTCGAGCGCCTCCCACGGATGCGGAGTAAGCTGCTTGAGACCCAGTGCGATGCGCTTCTTGGCATCGTCGAAGTCGAGGATCACGACCTGAATCTTCTGGTCGAGCGCCACGATCTCCTCGGGGTGGCTGACGCGGCCCCACGAAAGGTCGGTGATGTGGATCAGACCGTCCACGCCGCCCAGGTCGACGAACACGCCGTAGGAGGTGATGTTCTTGACCGTACCTTCGAGGATCTGGCCCTTTTCGAGCTTGGACATGATGACCTGCTTCTGGGCCTCCAGCTCGGCTTCGATGAGGGCTTTGTGCGACACGACCACGTTGCGGAACTCCTGGTTGATCTTCACCACCTTGAACTCCATGGTCTTGTCGACGTATACGTCGTAGTCGCGGATGGGCTTCACGTCGATCTGCGAGCCGGGCAGGAACGCCTCGATGCCGAACACGTCGACGATCATACCGCCCTTGGTGCGGCACTTGATGTAACCCTTGATGATCTCGTCCTTTTCGAGGGCCTCGTTGACACGATCCCACGACTTGAGCTGACGGGCTTTCTTGTGCGAAAGCGACAGCTGGCCGTTCTTGTCCTCGGCCGAGTCGACATAGACTTCGATCTTGTCGCCCACCTTCAGATCGGGGTTGTAGCGGAACTCCGACACGGGGATGATGCCCTCGCTCTTGTAACCGATGTTGACGATCACCTCGCGCTTGGTGATGCTCGTCACGGTACCCTCGACCACTTCGCCTACAGCCACGTTGGACAACGTTTTGTCATAGGCTGCGGCGATCTCCTCCTTGGGCTGGCTGTAGACGCCCAGATCGTTCGAGAACGAGTTCCAGTCGAAATGCTCGTTTGCGACTACGGTTTTGTTTTCTTCCATGAAATGATTGCGATACAATCGCTCGTTAAAAGGTTAATAATCGATATTTCGCCTCGCATGCACGCTTCGCGCACGCACGAAAGGCCTGCAAAGATAACGCTTTTTCCTAAAAAATCAAACACGCGGCGGATTTCGCCCGCCGCATGCCGATTCCGCGCCCCTTACCGGGCGGGCTGCACCAGGATCTGCTGGCGGCGACGGTTGTCGGGACGCAACGGCTTGCCCGTCTTCAGCCCCTCGGCCAGCACGTCGGCCACCCGGATTTCGGTGACCGTGCCGTCGGCATAGTCCAATCCCTGGTAGTTCTTGTAGATATAGTCGCTCAAGGCGAGCTTGTAGACCTGCCCCTCGCGCAACTCGTGGAACCGCACGTCGAACGCCCGATCCGACTCGTCGACCAGAACGGTGTAGGGCGTCGTGAGGATCAAATCGACGCGATGCCCCTCGCGCGTATCCTCGTTGTACTTGGTCACGATCATGCGCCGGATCTGCTCGGTAGTCATCTTCAGGGTGGCGACCCGCGTGCCGAACGGCTCCAGATCGTAGATCCGCGCCCGGCTCACGCCGCCGGCCTCGATGCCGTCGAGCCGCACGCCGCCCACATGGTAGACGCCGATCTGCGCCCCGGTCTTCTTCGCTATGGAGGCCGCCATCCAGTTGGCCAGCCCCGCCTTGTCGGCCGGTGCGGCGAACTTGCCGATCGACTTGTTCAGCTCGGGATCGGCATAGTAGCCGGCGACCTGCTCGGCGTAGGCGGGATCGGGCGCATAGTCGTCGAGCGGCACGATGCGGTAGTCGACGCCCACGACCTTACGGCCGCGCAGGCGGATCGTCGACACGCCCACGTTCTGCAGGTTCTTGCCCGTCTGGGTCAGCAGCGTACCGTCGACGAGCGTATCCAGCTCGACATGCGTATGCCCGCCGATCGCCAGATCGAACAGCCGCGTCTTGCCGAGCAGCTCCATATCGCGATCGTCGCCCATGTGCGAAAGGAGCACCAGCACGTCGACTTTCGGCCGCAGCTCGGCGGCATATTTCAGCGCCTCGGCTTGCGGATCGGGGAAGCGCAGCCCCACGAACGACGTCTTGTGGCCCGCCGGATGCCCCGGCCCCTCGTAGTTGGTCACCACGCCCACGATGCCCACACGGATGCCGTCGCGCTCGACGATCGTGTAGGGCGCCACCTGCGGGAAAGTGCAGGTGTCGCTGATGCAGTCGGCGCAGACCACCTCGAAATCCATGCTGTCGAGCATGCGGCCCAGGAACGCCTGCCCGTGGTCGAACTCGTGGTTGCCCAACGTCGCCGCGTCGTAGCCCAAGCGGTTCATCAATTCGATGATCGGCTTGCCCGGCACGGGCACCTTGTCGACGAAAGCGTTGCCCGTCCAGCGGTCGCCCGCATCGACGAGCAGCACCAGCTGCGCCGTATCGCGGCAGGCCTCGACGGCCGTCGCCAGCAGCGGGAAACGCTGGATCTTGGCGTGCATGTCGTTGGTCGACAGAATCACCAGCGTACGTTCGCGCGGCGCACAGGCAGCAATCGCCGCCAAGGCGGCGAAAAAGAGAATTCGGAACGACTTTTTCATATTTATGCGTTTTGTATGATTTCGGGATTGCCAAAATTACGAAATAATTTCTATCTTTACATTCCCTTATCCGAAATAATCGCCCTCGTATGACCGAGACCCTCAAAATCGTCTGCGACAACCTCGGCGGCGAAACGCAGGTGCCCGCCGGCATCTCGCTCGCAGAGCTTGCGAGCCGCATCGCACCGGGACGCTATCCGTTCCTGGCCGCCGAAGTCGACAACCGCATCAAGGAACTCGACTACAAGCTATACACCCCGTCCACCGTACGGTTCGTCGACATCTCGTCGTTCGCCGGCATCCGGGTCTACCAGCGCACGGCGTGGTTCATCCTCCAGAAAGCCGCGCACGACCTCTACCCCGCGCAGACGCTGCACATCCGCCATTCGCTGGGCCGCAGCGGCTTCTACTGCGAAATCGAGGGGATCGACGCTTTTACCCCCGAGCAGGCCGAACGGCTGCGCCGCCGCATGCGCGAAATCGTCGAGGCCGACTACCCGATCCGCCGCACCCGGGCGCTCACGAGCGAAGTGCGCGCCCTCTATGCCGCCTCGGGCTACACCGACAAGATCGCGCTGCTCGACACCCGCCCGCGGCTCTACAGCGAATACTACACGCTCGATGACGTGACGGGCTACTTCTACGGCGCTCTGGCCCCCTCGACGGGCTGCATCGCGCTCTTCGACATCGCACCCTACTACGACGGCTTCTATCTGGCCCTGCCGCTGCGCACGGCGCCCGAGCGCATCCACACGGATTTCTATCAGGAGAAGATGTTCGGCATCTTCCGCGAATACCAGTCATGGGTGCAGATCATGGGCGTGCCCACGGTGGGCGACGTCAATTCGAAAGTGTTGGCCGGCGACGCCGGCGGCATGATCAAGCTGGCCGAGGCGTTCCACGAACGCAAGTTCGCCTGGCTGGCCGACGAAATCTACCGGGCCAACCGCACGCGCGGCACCCGCATGGTGCTCATCTCCGGCCCCTCGTCGAGCGGCAAGACCACCTCGGCCAAGCGGCTGGGCATCCAGTTGGGCGTGCTGGGGCTGAAGCCCGTGATGATCTCGCTCGACGACTACTTCGTGGAACGCGAGAAGACGCCCCTCGACGAAAACGGCGAATACGACTACGAAGCGCTCGAAGCCATCGACCTGGAGCTGTTCAACGATCATCTGCACCGTCTGATGCAGGGCGAGAGCATCGACATTCCGCGCTACGACTTCGTCACGGGGCGCCGCATGAAGCACGACGCGCCGCTCACGCTCGACGAGCGCTCGATTCTCATCATCGAGGGCATCCACGGCCTCAACCCGCGGCTCACGCCCTCGATCCCCGATACGCAGAAGTTCCGCATCTACATCTCGTGCTTCACGTCGGTGGCCATGGACAACCTCTCGCGCATAGCGACGACCGACAACCGCCTGCTGCGCCGTCTGGTGCGCGACGGCAGGCAGCGCGGAGCCGACGCGCTGGCGACTCTCGCACGCTGGTCGAGCGTCCGCCGGGGCGAAGAGAAACACATCTTTCCCTATCAGGAGAATGCCGACGTAATGCTCAACTCGTCGCTCTTTTACGAAATATCGGTACTGCGCCCCTATGCCGAGAAGATGCTGCGCGAAGTGCCCGACACCGTGCGCGAATACGACGAGGCGCGCCGCATGCTCCGATTCCTCGACAACTTCATCCCCATTCCGCCCGACGAAATCCCGCCGACATCGATCCTGCGCGAGTTCATCGGCAGCAGCAGCTTCAAATATTAAACAAAACCATATATTTATGTTCGACAAATTCCAATCGCGCCACATAGGCGTCACGGACGAAACCCAATTGCGGGCGATGCTCGACGTGATCGGCGTCGGATCGGTCGACGAGTTGATCGGCCAGGTCATCCCCGCCTCGATCCGGCTGAAGAAGCCGCTCGCCCTCCCCGAGGGGATGAGCGAATACGAATTCGCGGCCCGCATCCGTTCGCTGGCCGACCGCAACCGCACGCTGCGTTCGTTCATCGGCATGGGCTACTACCCCTGCGCCGTGCCGGCCGCCGTGACCCGCAACGTCTTCGAGAACCCCGCGTGGTATACCTCCTACACCCCCTATCAGGCCGAGATCTCGCAGGGCCGCCTGGAGGCGCTGCTCAACTTCCAGACCGCCGTCATCTCGCTCACAGGCATGGAGATCGGCAACTGCTCGCTGCTGGACGAGGGCACGGCTGCCGCCGAGGCCATGGCCATGATGTTCTCGCTGCGTTCGCGCGAGGCGGTCAAGGAGGGGCGCTGCCAGCTCTTCGTCGACCGCAACATCTTCCCGCAGACGCTCGACGTGCTGCTCACGCGCAGCGAACCTTTCGGCATCGAGCTGATCGTCGACGACTACGACCAATATGAATTCACGGGCCGCGAGTTCGGCGCTATCGTGCAGTATCCCGCCGCCGACGGCGCCGTGCGCGACTACGCCGGCTTCACCGCCGCCGCCCACGCCAAAGGGGCGTTGGTCACGGCCATCGCCGACCTGCTCTCGCTGGCGCTGCTCAAGGCGCCGGGCGAATGGGATGCCGACATCGCGGTGGGTTCGGCCCAGCGCCTGGGTCTTCCGATGGGCTTCGGCGGCCCCGGCGCCGGCTACATGACCACGCGCGAAGCCTACAAGCGCAACATGCCGGGCCGCATCATCGGCGTCTCGGTCGACCGTCTGGGCAACCGGGCGCTGCGCATGGCGCTGCAGATGCGCGAACAGCACATCAAGCGCGAGCGCGCCACCTCGAACATCTGCACCGCCTCGGCCCTCATGGCCTCGATGGCGGGCTTCTACTGCGTCTACAACGGTCCCGAGGGGTTGCGCCGCGCCGCCGAAACGGCCCACTCGGCCGCCCTGACCGTCGCCCGCGCCCTCGAAGCGCTCGGCTACACGCTCGCCTCCGCGGAGTTCTTCGACACGCTGCAGGTCGCAGCCGAAGCCGCCGTGGTGCAGTCGCTGGCCCTGGAGTGCGGCATCAACTTCTACTACCCCTCGGAGGGTACGGTGCGCCTGTCGTTCGACGAAGTGACCGCACCGGCCGAGATCGAGGAGGTCGTGCGCATCTTCGCCGCGGCCAAAGGCAAGAAAGTCAAGGCGGTGAAGCCCGTCGCGGAGAGCTGCATCCCCGCTGCGCTGCGCCGCACGAGCGCCTACCTGCAGGAACCCGTTTTCAACGCCCACCACTCGGAAAGCGCCCTGATGCGCTACATCAAGAAACTGGAGCTGCGCGACATCTCGCTGGCCGACTCGATGATCTCGCTGGGGTCGTGCACCATGAAACTCAACGCCGCGGCCTTGATGCAACCCTTGTCGCTCGCCGGATTCCAAAATATGCACCCCTTCGCGCCGACCGACCAGGCCGAGGGCTACATGCAGCTCATCGGGGAGTTGGAGCAGGATTTGGCGACCATTACGGGCTTCGCGGCCTGCTCGCTGCAGCCCAACTCGGGTGCGGCGGGCGAATACTCCGGCTTGATGGTGATCCGCGCCTACCACCAGAGCCGCGGCCAGGGCTACCGCAACATCGTGCTGATCCCGGCCTCGGCCCACGGCACCAACCCGGCGTCGGCCGCCATGGCGGGCATGAAGATCGTGACGGTGGCGTGCGACGAAAAGGGCAACATCGACATAGCGGACCTCGAAGCCAAGGCCCGAGAGTATTCGTCGGAACTGTGCGGACTCATGGTCACCTATCCCTCGACGCACGGCGTCTTCGAGAGCCGCATCCGCGAGATCGTGGAGATCGTACACGACGCCGGCGGCCAGGTCTACATGGACGGCGCCAACATGAACGCCCAGGTGGGGCTGACCAACCCGGGCTACATCGGCGCCGACGTCTGCCATCTCAACCTGCACAAGACCTTCGCCATGCCCCACGGCGGCGGCGGCCCGGGCGTGGGGCCGATCTGCGTGGCCGAGCATCTGCGGCCGTTTCTGCCCTCGCATCCGATCGTAGCGACGGGCGGCGACGAGGGCATCACGGCCGTGGCGTCGGCACCGTGGGGTTCGGCCCTCCTGCTGCCGATCACCTACGGCTACATCAAGATGCTGGGCGAAGCGGGTCTGCGCCGCGCAACCGAAATGGCCATAGTCAACGCCAACTACATGTCGTCGGCCCTGGCGTCGGAATACCGCACCTACTACTCGGGCGAGACGGGCCGCGTGGGTCACGAAATGATCCTCGACCTCACGCACTTCAAGCACGACTACGGCATCGACTGCGGCGACATCGCCCACCGCTTGATGGACTACGGATTCCACGCCCCGACGCTCTCGTTCCCCGTGCACGAAACGCTCATGGTCGAACCGACCGAATCGGAACCCAAGGCCGAAATGGATCGTTTCATCGAAGCGCTCGTACGCATCAAGCGCGAATGCGAGGCAGCCGCCGGCGAGGCGGACAACGTGGTGGTCAACGCCCCCCACACGGCGCCGGAGCTGTGCGGCGAGTGGACGCATCCCTACACGCGCGAAGAAGCGGCGTTCCCCCTGCCGTGGATCCGCGAGGCGAAGTTCTTCCCCTATGTCTCGAAAATCGACAACGGCTACGGCGACCGCAACCTGTGTTGCACAAACGAAGCATAAATTTTGAAAGCAGCCGATTTTTTTCTAACTTTGTTCGACCAAAAACGCAACTTTTCATGAAAGTAGAACAGAACAAAATGGTCGGCGTGGACTACAAGCTGACCGTCGACGGTCAGATCGCCGACCAGTCGCGTCCGGGCCAGCCGCTCGAATTCGTCTTCGGCACGGGCATGCTGCTGCCCAAGTTCGAGGAGGCCATTCTGGGCAAGGAGCCGGGCGACAAGGTGGCGTTCACGCTCTGCCCCAAGGACGGCTACGGCGAGATCATCGCCGAAGCGATCGTCGACCTGCCGAAAAACATATTCATGGTCGACGGCAAGCTGGCCGAAGACATCCTCTTCGTAGGCTCGCAGGTGCCCATGAGCGATGCGCAGGGCAACCGCATGATGGGCATCGTCAAGGAGATAGGCGCCGAGACCGTGAAGATGGACTTCAACCACCCCATGGCCGGGAAAACCCTGAACTTCGAAGTGGAGGTGGTGACCGTGCGCGACGTGACGCCCGAAGACCTGCAGGGTCATTGCTCGTGCGGTTCGTGCGGCGGCGACCATGAATGCGACGGCGGATGCGGCCACGACGGCTGTCACGACGACGGCTGCGGTTGCGGCGGTCACGAGCACCACCACGACGGGCATTGCAACTGCCACTAAAAACTTCAGAAACCCCGCAAAAGCGGGGTTTTGCCGCTTTTTGTATCGGCAAAAAGCGGCGAAAAACCTCTCCGCGCGACTATCTTCGCCTACTGCGAGCGGTATAACGCTGCTCCGGGCGCCCGATCGCGGATTTGCAAGCAAATCGGCCCCTGCGCAACGCTTTTATACCGCCCGCCGCTTACGGCTCCGACATCGCTGCGGACACTCCAATGTCATTCTGAACGAGGCTTTAAAGCAGTTTTTCGCTTCGTTCCGGATGACAATTTTTAATTCTTGATTTCGAATTTTGTACTCTCTGCGTCAATATCTGTCGGCGCTCGACGATCCGCACGGACTCACCCGCACGTTGGGCGAGGCGACGCTGTGCCGCGACGAGCAGGGGCGGGCGCTCTATACCGCGGGCAACAGCGCCGCGGTGTTCCGCATCCGCCACGAGGGGAAGGTGCACGCTCTGCGGTGCTACTTCCGGCCCATGCGGCACCTGGCCGAAATCTACGGCGAGCGGTTTTTGCCGCAGGAACTTTACCTCCACACCGACCCCGACCGCGGCGAGTGGGTCGATGTCGTGCTCAACGACTGGATCGAAGGCGAAACGCTCCACACGGTCGTCGAGCAGGCCGCGATACGAAAAGATACGGAGCGTCTGGCGCGACTTTCCGCAGCATTCGACCGGCTGGCCCTGGCGCTGGTCTCCGACGATCGGGCGCACGGCGATCTGAAACCCGAGAACATCATCGTCGCGACGGACGGTCGACGACGGGGGTGTAGCTACAAGAAAGATTACA
>CAMWJM010000034.1 GCA_947174575.1 uncultured Alistipes sp.
ATATGTCCGCAACCGCGCGGTGGTGCGGGACGAAACGGTGTTCGAGAAATACTGGGACATGCAGGGGCTTTTTCCCTATCGCAACGTGGATATGTCGGCCATGCCGCAATCGGTGGCGATCGACCTGGTCGACTCGACCAAAAGCTATCATTGTCCCTACCAGGGGCCGGTGAATCCCCGCGGGAAATACGGCCCGCGCCGCCAGCGCCAGCACCACGGCGTCGACCTGGCGCTGAAGACGGGCGACCCGATCTATGCGACGTTCTGCGGCCGGGTGCGCATCTCGCAGTACAACACGGGCGGCTACGGGCACTTGGTCGTCATCCGCCACGACAACGGTCTGGAGACTTACTACGGGCACTTGTCGGAACGCATGGTGGCTGCGGGGCAGTGGGTCGAGGCGGGGCAGATCATCGGTCTGGGCGGCTCGACGGGCCGTTCGACGGGACCGCATCTGCACTTCGAAACCCGCTACTACGGGCAGTCGTTCGATCCGGAGCGCTTGATCGACTTCCAGAACGGCACGCTGAACCACGAAACGTTTTTGCTGAAAAAATCCTACTTCAGCATCCATTCGAACGCAGGGCAGGATTTCGACGACGAGATCGCCAACGAGGAGCAGGACAAGCGGGAGCAGATCGAACGGGTCAACATGCGCTACCACACGGTGCGCACGGGCGAGACGCTGGGTCTCATCGCCCGCCGCTACGGAACCACGGTAGCCGCGATCTGCCGGCTGAACAACATGCAGTCGTCGAGCGTGCTGCAGGCAGGGCGGACGATACGCGTAAAATAACAAACGGCACTACTCAACTGCAGACAGCCGATGCCCTGCCGTCTATGGGTATGGGCGTATTGCGGCTACATGTACCACCCGGAAATCTGCAGATAGCATCTTTTCTCGGCGGTGTCGTCCTTGCGCCACCAGCGGGCCAAGGAAACCCGCACGAGCGTCCCGGCAGGAATCCGTTCGACAGGAGGTTGCAGCCCGACATACGAAATGCGGTGGAGTCGTTCGCCGTCGGCATAGACGTATTTCATGCGCCCGGTGATTTCGGAGCGCTGCATCCAAAGATCGACCGACGGCACCCAGAACCCGACGCTCCGGTCGGGGATCGCCGCCGAATCGATATAAGCACGTCCGGAATCGCTCCGCTTCAGCAACCCGTCGAACACCGCGGACAGATCGCCGCGCCATATAGAGTCAGAGAACTTGCCCCCGAGATAGATTTTCAGATCGGGTAGGGGAATCAGCCCGATCGGCACAGCCGCCAGCACCAGAATATCCTCGACATGAGGCGGTTCCGTCCGCGGCCGCTCGCGGAACTCGATCTCGTACCACGTGCCGATCTTGAAGAGCGCGGCATCGTCCTGGTTGCGGCCGTCGGACTTCAGCAGGCGCACGAAGCGCCCGTCGGTGCAGACGCCGCCGACGCAATATTCGGCCCGCATGTGCGTGACGGAGACGACGAGCACCTGGATCATGCAGTCAATACGATTTCTTGGAGGTCAGCGGCAGCGACTGCCCGAACAGATCGACCACGCCGGTGCCTTTGGTCACCTCGGCCATGACCTCCTCCTGGGTCTTGCACCTGTCCCGCGCGACGATATGGCGGATCGAAAGCCCGTAACGCTCCAGCAGCGCAGCGCCGATCAACTTGCTGCGGTGGCATTGCGCGGGATCGGCTTCGCTGCACATCAAAGCGATACGATGCTGCTGCGCGGCGGCCTTGCAAATCCGCTCCAGTCCCTCGCCAAAAAGCGGCGACTGCTTCAACGCATCGTAGCGGATGTGCCCCTGTGCATCGTAGAACGCGCGGTCGGCAGGCACGCCGCCCAACGCATCGCCCATGAAGCCGTAGACGATGCGACGCTCCTTCAACCGACGGCGCAAAGGCTCCGTGTTGAAATCGGGGTTCCACTTCGAATAGGGCCGGGAGCGCACATCCACGAGGTAGGCGATGCCGAAAGCCTCCAACTCCTCCAAAAACTCGTCGATCGGCTTGCTGCCGTGTCCTATAGAATAGATCGTCGAATCCATAGCTCGAATCGCCGGCAGGGAACCCCGGCCACTCCGGGATTTCCAACCGAAGTCCCCGCCAAGACGAGGCGAGTGCGGGATTTCCTTGTATCTACCCGTAAATCTCGTTGAGCAGGCGGGCGAGGCGCAGGCCGCCGCGCAGGAACTGCTGTTCGATAATAGGGGCATATTTAGCCACGTAGTCGTAGGATACCTTGGTGCCCTCGGGCGTGAAGTCGTAGATCTCCTTGCAGATGCCATATGTCTCCACGACCCAGTCCCGCGGTTCGCCGGCCTGCACGAGCACCGCTTCGTCGTCGCCCAGGCGATCGATCTGCTCCTGCCACTCGGTGTAGCTCCAGCGATGCGCGGCTTCGGGAACGGCCGTGTCGAAGATCGAATGGAGATTCGAGGGGTTCGAAAACATCATGACCGGCCGCTGGTTGCCGCCGCGATCGCTCAAATGCCCGGTGTGCATGGGGCAGTGCATGTCGCCGACCAGGTGGATCAACATCTTGAGCGCCAAAGTCTCCTCCTCGGCGGACAACTCCCCGCTCTTGAGCCGCTCGACGAGCGAAGTGACCGCTTCGAGCACATCGCCGTCGGGATTTCGGGGCATCGTTTCGAGGGTCTCGCCCTCGTCGATGTTCAGGTAATGCCAAGTCTTGGTGTAGGCGTATTCGGGCGTATGGCTGGCATTGTCGAGCCAGTTGGCGTAATAGACCAGCGAATGGCCGCCCAGCACCTTGTCGATTTTCTCGGCCGCCTCGGGCGTGAGGTTGCACTCCGCGATGTAGGCGGTCACGTCGTGGCCCTTCTGGCCCCAGGCCAGCACGTGCTGCGCCGCCAGCAGCCAGCAGGCCAACAAAAGAAGTTTTTTCATGGTCGGAAATCGGTTTAGTGGTTCATAGTCGTGAGAAACTCTTCGTTGTCCTCAGTCGAACCCATCTGCTTCTGCAGGAACTCCATGGCTTCGACGGGGGTCATGTCGGAGAGGTATTTGCGCAGCACCCACGTGCGGTTCATCACCTCGCGCGAAAGCAGCAAATCCTCGCGCCGGGTGCCCGAAGCGATGACGTCGACAGCGGGGTAGACGCGCTTGTTGGCCAACTTGCGGTCGAGCTGCAGCTCCATGTTGCCCGTACCCTTGAACTCCTCGAAAATCACCTCGTCCATCTTGGAGCCGGTGTCGATGAGGGCCGTAGCGATGATCGTCAGCGAACCTTTCTCCTCGGTATTGCGCGCGGCGCCGAAGAAGCGCTTGGGCTTGTGCAGGGCATTGGCGTCGACACCGCCCGACAGCACCTTGCCCGAAGCGGGCTGCACGGAGTTGTAGGCGCGGGCCAGACGCGTGATCGAATCCAAGAAGATTACCACGTCGTGGCCGCACTCGACCATGCGCTTGGCCTTGTCGAGCACCATCTCGGCCACCTTGACATGGCGCGAAGCCTGCTCGTCGAACGTGGAGGCTACGACCTCGGCCTTGACGTTGCGCGCCATTTCGGTCACCTCCTCGGGACGCTCGTCGATGAGCAGCACGATCATGTAGACCTCGGGGTGATTGTCCGCAATGGCGTTGGCGATCGACTGCAGAAGCATGGTCTTACCCGTCTTGGGCTGTGCGACGATCAGAGCGCGCTGGCCCTTGCCGATGGGCGAGAAGAGGTCGACGATACGGGTCGACATGTTGTTGTGGCCGTTGCCCGTCAGGCAGAATTTCTCGCTCGGAAAGAGGGGAGTCATGTACTCGAACTGCACGCGGTCGCGCACGTAATCGGGTTTCAGCCCGTTGATCTCGTTGACCCGCACCAGCGGGAAATACTTCTCGCCCTCCTTGGGCGGACGGATCGCGCCGTTGACCGTATCGCCCGGCTTGAGACCGAACAACTTGATCTGCGAAGGCGAAACATAGATGTCGTCGGGCGAATTGAGGTAGTTGTAATCGGCCGAACGCAAAAATCCGTAGCCGTCGGGCATCACCTCCAACACGCCCTCGCCCTCGATCTCGCCGGCGAAATCGTCCTTGGTGATGACTTCGGAACCGGCGGCATTCTCGTGGGCGGGATCCAGCAGTCCGGGCTGCTGCGCATGACGGGCCTGCGGCACGGGCTGCGGCTGCGATGCGGTCTTGGGTTTCCGCCCGCGGCGCTTGGGTTCGGGCTGCACGGACGGTTCGGGTTGAACAGCTTGCCCCGACTGGCCGGAAGATTCGGCCGCCGGTTCACCCGGAGCGAACCCGACGATCGGCACCGGCTCGGAAAAGTCGGCAGGTTCCGGATCGGGCTGCGCGAACAACTCGCCGGATACATGATCTTCGACCGCCACCATCCGCGGACGACGCCCCCGGCGGGGACGTTCCTGCGGCGCAGACTTCGCGGCATCGACGGCCGGAGCGGCAGCGGCGCCACCGCCGGCGACCGCGACGATCTTTTCGAGCAACTCGCGCTTCTTGACCGCGACATCGGCGATCCCGAGCGCCTTGGCTATTTCGCGCAACTCGGCGATACTCTTCCCTTGGAGCGCATTCAAATCTTGCATATATCTCTATTCTGTGTGATTTTCGGGCCGCGGCGAATGCCGGGCATAGGATTGCCGTACAAGAACGGAGCCTTCGTTCGCACGCGGCCGTCCCTCCCGGGGTTTATCCACGGCAAAGATAGTGCATTATTTCGAGTTACAAAATAAAAAAGCCCTCCGAATGACATTCGAAAGACTTTTTCACACACAAACATTAACAATACAAACAATGTATGGCCGAATCTTCATTGTTTCCGGCAGCAAAGATCGTACAAAATCCCCGGCCCGGCAATCCCCATTTTCAGGTATTTTCGCCGCATCTTTTTCGCACTGCAAAACACCAATGACTTGCGGCTCCGGATGGCGTGGCATTAAATAAAAATTGTTAACTTCGTTGCATGGAAATACGGACAAAAAGATTTGAAGAACTGACAACCGCGGAATTATATGAGATTCTGCGTTGCCGTGCCGAGGTTTTTATCGTAGAACAAAATTGCGTATATCAAGACCTTGACGATGAAGACAGTCGTTCTACTCATATTTACATAGAAAATAACGGCAAAATTCTCGCGTATCTTCGGGTGATAGACCCAGGTGTCAAATATCCGGCTGCCTCGATAGGCAGGGTGCTGACCATGAAAGAGGCGCGAGGCAAAGGTCTCGCACGTCTTTTGATGGAGGAGGCGATCAAACTTGCAAAAGAAAAATCCCCCGTTGTAAAAATAGAGGCCCAGGCATATCTGCGGGAGTTCTACAAGTCTCTTGGTTTTACAGCAACTTCAGAGGAATTTATGCTTGAAGGAAGACTACACCTAAGCATGAAATTGGAATAATTATAACCAGTCGCATCGGATAATCGTTCCTTATTTCAGAAGATCGCCATACATTCCTGCCGCTCGCAGCGAGCGCAACTTCCTCAAACGGAGAAAGGACAGCTTGTGGGCTGTCCTTTCTCCGTTTTGAGCGGAAAACGATGCCGCATCCGCATTTTGAAGTCGCTGTATATCAATCGCATTGCAAAAGAACGTTCCCGTTGTACCACGCTTTGGCCATGCGCAAAGAACGTCGGATTGCTCAACTATTCCAAGAACCTTTCAATACTCTGCAAAGGTAATAATATTTTCAAATGTTCTAAACTTCTTTCTGTGGCTTATTCTGTTTTAAACAATAGTTACCGACAGCGACCGAAGAGGTGAATAGAAAGCAAAATTTGCTTGCAATCAATAAAAACCGCTTTATTTCCATTAAAAAATATTTGAGTGTCAGTAAATTATAGACACTCAAACAGAACTTGTTACGAATAGAAATCACGGTAGACCATCATGTACTATTTCACGATTTTACCAATGATACTTTTCACTTGTTCGCACAAAACTCCCGGAGTATCGAGTACCCGAGCAATCGTTTGGTTCTTATTTGTCGAGCGAGCAATCTCGGCTTTCAGATTTTGTACTTCACCTGGATTGATTCCGGTTTTTTCAAGAAGCGATACGGCTTCATCGATATCCGCCGATGTTAAAGCCGCGATATCTGTTTTCAATTTTTCATTCAATTGAGCCTTTACCACATCGGCGGCGGCTCTTACTTTTGCAATATCTGCCATAATTATAATTTATTTAAGTTTGCTATCTATTTTTTCAAATGCTGTTTGTGCAGTACTTAGAATGGAGTCGGCTCTTTGCAGATACCGATCTATCTGCGTATCGATCTTACCCATATCGACAAATCGGGATAATAGTTGTTTCCGTTTCTCTTCCAGAGCATTAGCACTATCTATATTCTTCGTTATGGCATCATTCATTTCTCGGGCTGTATTATAATGGGCATGGATAATACCGAGCAGTTTTTCTTTTTCCGCGTTCAGAGGAATTAAAAGCGAATCTCGTTGCTTCATATAATCCTCTTGTATCAGGTCTGTCAAAGCCTTCAGCGATGCCATACGCTGCGGTAATTCTTCGGTAATTGCTTCATTCCAAAACTCAATGGTGCTTGGCATCGCGAACAAATCGTTCAAATAATCCCGATACCATTGTTCTTTCAACCATTTGACTGCCGCTTGTTCTTTTTCCTTATAAAAAGCATTAATTATTGCGGTATGTCCTTGCTCCAAAGCATCGATCTGTTGTCCCAACAGAACAGACATTTCGACCGTCGCATGAGGAATCGATGCGCATGACGATAAACATATCATCATCATTCCCAACAGAAATTTACTAATCCTATTCATCTGAAATCTTTATTTTGATTTTGCAAAGATAGATACAAAAGGTGTCAACTTATGACACAAATAAAAATTTGATATAATTTTTAGACCAATAGATTCAGCCAACGCTTTGTATTCGAGTGTATCGCACGTAATGATACATTCCTCGTTAATTGTTATACTTCTGTTCATCGCTTATTCGCATTTAGTTTATCGAGCAAATCCTTGACATCTTCGAGTTTGTAGTAGCATTTGTTGCCTATAGTACTATAAGGCAATCTGCCACTACTGCGTAGATATTGCAGCGTCCGTTTGGAGATGTGCAATAGACGGCAAACTTCCGTGTTGTCTATTCAGCCGCTTTCGGCGGCGGGATTGAAATGACGGTCGAGCCGTCGTACCGTGTCGGTCAGTCGGCAGGCGTAGGCATGCAGATTTACCCAAGCGCGCTCTTCGATTAAAAGGTAATTCATCGTTGTTAGTTTTCAGTTAATAAATTCGATTTCGGTAGTTTGCGACTGATTTCACGTATCCCGAATCCGATTTGCTACTCGTTTCATACTTGATAAATTGGGTTTCGAGTGCAAGGTAAACCGGATTCTGCGAAGTTCTATTGAACTGGGATATGCCGATAGCTTGTGGTGTCGAAATGATACCGATTGGCGTCGAACTACACGAAAAGCGCGGGACAGACAATAGTCCCGCACGGTTGGAAATAAGGGTTATTTGCGTCGCTTGCGTTCTTTTTCATCATCGCGCTGCATCCGCAGGTTCAAACGCTCTCGCATCTTGTCGAGAAAATAGGTACGGCTATCATTCTTGCGATGTTTCATATCAGTATAGGCTTTGTAACAATGGCTCTCCTTGATTTCTATTCCGAATAATCTACCAAAGAGAGCGAACAGCTCGTTGAGTGGTGCATTTCCGTCGTCGATGCAACGCATCTCCTGTAACCCATAAATCAATTCGACCAACTCGACCAGCGTGCCAGTCCAGCGCATGCGCGTAGCAGGTGCTTCAGCCCGGCCTCTGTACCGGGCGAGCAGTTCCAGCTCCGTATTGATATAACCGAGCGCTATCTCCAAGAAACGGTATTGTGCATTACGTGTTACAGCTTCGTCATCAGGAAAGTATTTTTGTAAAACATGCAATCGAATTCGGGTATAACGCAAAGTGCGGAAAACAACTATTCTATCTTGTTCTTCATTACAAAACGATTGCAAGGCTTTGTCGAATTCACGGAAGAGTTCCTCCGTAACGGCTTTCGTGGCGGCATCGACCAAATGATCCGCCGTAATATGATATGTCATAATCATTCATCTTTTAAGTAATAAATTTCGTAGTTGCAATTCTTTGTTTGTGGTAAGAATCGACGGTGGAGATTTATTCCTTAAAAGATTATGAAGAAATCCGATTTGTCGGTTAGGTGCGGCCTACTACTTTTTTCAAGCCGGATGGAATCTGTGCTCCTGTAACCATTGGAATGCAGAAAACAGTATCGGAACGACGAGAAGCAACGCGAAAGTTCCGACTATCATTCCGCCGATGGTGCCGACGGCCAGCGAACGGGAACCGTTGGAACCGACGTCCGAAGCGAATATCATCGGAAGCAGTCCGAAAATCATGGTCAGCGAGGTCATCAGAATGGGACGCAGACGGACTTTGGCGGCCGACAATGCGGCAGAAACGATGCTTGCACCAGCCCGGCGGCGTTCCGAAGCGTATTCGGTCAGCAGAATAGCCGTTTTGGCGAGCAGTCCGATGAGCATGATGATGCCCGTCTGCATGTAGATGTTGTTCTCGATGCCGAACATACGTGCGAACAAGAAGCTGCCGGCCAGTCCGAACGGCACGGAGAGTATGACGGCGAAAGGAATAAACAGACTTTCGTAGAGCGCGCACAAAATCAGATAGATGAATACGATGCAGATGCCGAATACCCGAACCGACGTATTGCCCGCCGAGGCCTCCTCGCGCGTCATGGCGCCGAACTCATAACCATAGCCCGCCGGAAGCGTCTCGGCCGCGACCTCGCGGATAGCCGCAATCGCCTGCCCGGAGCTGTATCCGGCAGCGGGTGCGCCGTTTATGGCGATCGACGGGAAAAGGTTGAAGCGGGACAACGCCTCGGCTCCGTAGACACGCGTCAGCGTGATATACCGACTGACCGGCGACATCGCGCCCGACGGCGTGCGGACATAAATGCGGTCGAACGAGCGGGTATCGAGGCGATACTCGGGCGCAGCCTGCAACATGACGCGATAGAGCTTCGAGAAGCGGTTGATATTCGACGAATAAGAGCCTCCGATATAACCTCCGACAGCGTTGAGCACATCGGCGGGCGAGATGCCGTGACGCTTGCAGAGCGCGGCATCCACCTCGACACGGTATTGCGGATAGCGCGTGTCGAACAAGGTCTGCGCCCGTGCGATTTCGGGCCGTTCGTTCAGGGCTGCGATAAAGGACTG
>CAMWJM010000035.1 GCA_947174575.1 uncultured Alistipes sp.
AAGACAGTAATGTCAAAGTCGAGCAATACTAATTACCCGAACGGCTTTCTTGCAAGAATCTTTATCTCATAACCCGTTCATGTCATACTCTACCATACAAAGAGAAAGGCCCACTTATTTAGGGCGCTTCTCAAGTAGAATCGAATGATTTGGGTATATCGATTTTATTAGTTGTATGGATTATTTTTAGGTTCTTAAGATTTAGGTGGTTATAGCAGTGAGGTTCCACCTCTTCCCATTCCGAACAGAGAAGTTAAGCTCACTCACGCCGATGGTACTGCGGTTTTCCCGTGGGAGAGTAGGTAGCCGCCTCTTCAAGCCGAGTTGTCGATTGACAACTCGGCTTTTTGTTTCAGTATTTCTCCCTTTGTAGGGTCGACTTTCAGTTGTCCGAGCAGAGAGTTTAACTCCGCTGTACTTGTTTCCCCTTCCTTGCATGGCAGAAGCCGTATTTAGGTTGCATGCGCCAAAAGCGGCAAAGCAGCAGCTTGCAGCCCGGAATATCGAAAGCTATGGCTCCCGGTGGCGCGGCCGCAGATTCAGCAGCCTCGCCCCGTTCTTAACGGGGCTTTAGGGGAAAATAGAGCAAGTTCTTTCTATTCAACCTGTAGGTTGTACATCCCAGCGATCGCTTTTTATAGGCCCCTGCCGCGGGCTACCGCCACAACACGTCGGGAGCTTTGGAGTACGTCGGTAGCAATGGCGCGTGGTGGTGGTCTTCGTCGCTGCTCGTGGAGGGCAATTACGCCTCTTCCTCGTCTTACGTAGCAGGCAATTACGCGCAAGCTTCTTTCGTCCCACGTGGCCCTGCTGTACTTCGGCTTTATATGACATTGCCCGGATACAATCCGGGCAATGTCTCCAGCGGGTGTGAGTTGCGTCTTCATCCCAGCGCCGAACGCCAGCGAATCGTTCGGACGATGCAAAGATACGAAAATTCCCCCCCCCGCAAATTTTAGGCCGAATCAAAGACAAAAAGGTCTATACGCACTATCTTTATGTTAAAATCGAACCGATAAATGAAACAAAAAGGCGCAAACAAAAAGATACTTTGTTAATAACCCGAATCAGAAAAGAGTGATGGAACAATGGGAGTAAGAGGAGAAGTAGATAGAGGAGATGGAATAGAAAAATAGGAAAAATGAAGGACTGGGAGAAATGTACAGAATGCCTGAATAACCAGAAGTGGGTGAAATGACAGAAAGAGGGGGTGAGGAAAACGGGCAGAATAAAATATGCAGAAGTGGCTAATGACTGGAATTGGTGAAGTGGGTGAAGCGGGTGGATTGGTAGGCTATGCCTTTTCGCCGGTCTTCGCTATGAACTCCAGCAGTGCCTGGGCACAGGCTTCGGGTTCTTCGAGGAAGCCCATGTGGCCCGAGTTCGCGAGCCAGACGACTTGGGCCTGGGGGTGCGCGGCGGCCAGTGCTTCGGCGGTTTCGGCGGCGATATAGCCGTCTTTGCGGCCGAAGATGAAGAGCTGGGGCACGGGCGATTGCCGGAGCAGGTCGTTGCGGTCGGGGCGCTCGATCATGCCGCCTAACAGGGCGACGATCCCTTCGTCTTCGGTGATGAAAATCTGTTCGACGAGATCTTCGATCGCATCTTTCAGGCGGGTGCGGTTGTCGGGCGCGAAGCCTGCCGCCGGGGCGACACGAGCCAGCGCATCTTTCTTGCCGGCACGTACGAGGGCGATTTCGCGACGGCGGTTTTCCGCCTTTTCGGGGGTATCGGCATTGGGCGTCGAACTCAAGAGTACGAGGCCTTCGAGTAGGTCGGGGTGGCGCTCCAGCAGGGCCAGCGCCACATAGCCGCCCATCGAGTGGCCCACCACCGTGCAGCGGGCGATGCCCAGGGCGCGGAGGGCGTCGGCCACCGTGTCGGCCAGAAATTCCATGGTGTGCACTTCGCCCCGTACTTCCGAGATGCCGTGGCCGGGCAGATCGAGCGTCACCACGCGAACATGTTTGTAGAGCAGGGGCACGAACTCTTCCCACACCAACAGCGATTCGAGGTAGCCGTGCAGCAGCACGAGACAGCGGTCGCCCTGTTCGGAGTCGCAGACATGCAGGGCCGTGTTGCCGGCCATGATGAATTTTTCGGTCATGATTGCGGTCTATTCGTCTTCATCCAGATAATCGAGCGCCGATTCGCGCTTGGAACGGGGCAGTTCGTCGTCCTCGTCGTCGTCCATGCTGCTGTAGAGCGCGTGGCGCTCCTTGCCGCTCTTGTGCAGCGGTTCGAGCCTCTTGGCTTTGCGAAGTTCGTCTGTGTCGCGGGGGCGAACTCCCTTGGTCGTTTTCATGGGTGGAAACTATGGGTGGATTTCAGAGATCGGCTGTGTCGAACGTCCCCTCGAATACGCGGCGCGCAGGCCCCGTGAGCCGGATATTCACGAACCGGCCGCTGTCGGGAACGGGTTCGAATGCGACGGCAAGTTCGCCGCCGGGGACAAGGACGCGGAACTTCGTAGACTCGTCTTTTCGAGTGTGGTAGGCTACGAGTGCCGCCGCTACGGCCCCTGTGCCGCAAGCCAGAGTCTCGGCTTCCACGCCGCGCTCGTAGGTGCGCATGCGCAGCCGGGCCGGGCCGAGGAACTGGACGAAATCGACGTTCGTGCCCTGCGGAAAGCGGGCCAGGTCGTGGCGGATCTCCCGCCCGCGGCCCACGACGTCGACCTGTGCAGGGTCGGCGACGAACTCGACATAGTGGGGCACGCCGGTGTTCAGGAACCACCATCCGTCGCCGGCCGCGATGTCGTCGACGTCGATCATCCCCACTTCGACTTCGCCGGACGACGAGTCGCTGCGGCGGACGAGCGCTTCGTGACGGCCGTCTGTAGCGTCGAACCGCTTCACGGGGCCGCCGATGCCCAGGTGCTCGGCGAAGAGGGCGAAGCAGCGGGCGCCGTTGCCGCACATCTCGCCTTCGGAGCCGTCGGCGTTGTAGTAGCGCATCGTGCAGTCGGCGTCGCGGCTCGCCGAGAGGGTCATCAACCCGTCGGCGCCGATGCCGAAATGGCGGTCGCACAAGCGGGCGATCTGCGCGGCGTCGGGTCGGAAGCCGTTGTCGCGCGTGTCGACGAGGATGAAGTCGTTGCCGGCGCCTTCGTATTTGGCAAAAGGTGTGCGCATGGTCGTTCGTGCGGTTATCTCGCAGCAAAAATAACAAAACTTCTAAAAGTTTTACTATTTTTGTCGAGGATTAACCGCTGTGCGGCCCGAGAAACGTGCGGTTGCGGCCTGCGGTGCGATCCGACGGTGCGTCCGGATGTTCGGGCGCTCGTTTGTATTGTGTTTGCAGAATGGTTTCCAAAGAGTGCATCCTATGAAAAATGTGCTTTTCAAGCATCGGTCGATACGCAAGTTCCGCCCGACGCCGATCCCCGAAGAGGTGCTGGGCAATTGCCTCGAAGCCGCGACCCGGGCGTCGACGTGCGGCAACATGCAGCTCTATTCGCTGGTCGTCACGCGCGATAAGGCGTTGCGCGAGCGGCTGGCGCCGTGTCATTTCAACCAGCCCATGGTCGTGCAGGCGCCCTGTGTGGTGACGGTCTGCGCCGACGTGCACCGTTTCACCATGTGGTGCCGGCAGCGCGGGGCCGATCCGGCATACGACAATTTCGCCTGGTTTCTCAACGCCGCGACCGATGCGCTGCTCGCGGCGCAGAACTTCTGCGTGCAGGCCGAAATGCACGGTCTGGGCATCTGCTACCTCGGCACGACGCTCTACACGGCGGCCGAGATCGCCCGTATTCTGGAGTTGCCCAAGGGGGTGATTCCGCTCACGACCGTGGTGGCGGGCTATCCCGACGAGACGCCCGAAGCGGCCGATCGCCTGCCGTTGGAAGCCGTCGTCCACTACGAGAAGTACACCGACTACACCGAGGCCGAGATCGACGAGCTGTGGGCCGAGCGCGAGGAGTCGGAACTCACGCACCGGCTGCTGGAGGAGAACGGCCTGGACAACCTGGCCAAGGTCTTCACCGAGCGGCGGTATGTGCGCAGCGACAACCTCGCCGTTTCGGAGGCTTATTTCGCATTGCTCAAGGAGCAGGGGTTCTTCAACAAGTAGGGGAGCGGTCGTGCGGAGTGCGTGGCGCATATCATTCGTGGGGGCGGTGTTGGGCTTCGTCTGCTCGGCATGCAGCGTCACGCGCCATATTCCCGACGGCGAATATTTCCTGCAGCGCGTGAGCATCGAGACCGACAAGTCGGTGCCGCGCAGGGAACGCATCGCGGCCGCCGATCTGGAGAAATATGTGCGGCAGACCCCCAACAAGCGGCTGCTGGGCACCAATTTCTACGTGTGGCTCTACGAGCAGGCCGACTCGGCCAAGCAGAACCGCTGGAACAACTGGAAGCGCAAGATCGGCGAGGCGCCCGTCACCCTGGACATGAACCTCACGCGCAAGAGCGCCGAAAATCTGAAGGTCTACATGGACACCAAGGGGTTCTTCTCGTCGGCCGCGACGTTCGAGGTGGACACCCTCTCGCGGCGGAAGCGGGCGCGCGTGACCTATCGCACCCGGCAAGGGGCGCCCTATTTGATCGATTCGGTCTCCTACGAGTTCCGCGATAAGTTCCTGGAGCAGGTGCTGGCGCCCGATACGGCCAACACGCTGGTGCGCCCCGGGCGGATTTTCGACATCACGGTGCTCGACAGCGAGCGGGAGCGCATCACGGCCTACCTCAAGGAGCGGGGCTACTACAATTTTTCGGTCAACAACATCGAGTTCGAGGCCGACACCCTGTCGGGCGACCACCGGGTGGGGGTGTGCATCGTCGTCAAGCAGCATCTGACCGGTTACGACGAGCGCGGCCGGGCCGTGATGGACAACAACACGGTCTACCGCATCGACCGCATCAACATCTATCCCGATTTCGATCCCATCGCTCTGCGCACCGACTCCACGCTCTTTTCGCGGCTCGACACGCTCTATTACCGGGGGCTGAACGTCGTCTACGAGAAGCGGCCCAACGTGCGGCCCTCCATTTTGCGGCAGGCCGTGCCGCTCTACCCCAACTATGTCTACAATTCGGCGCAGGTCGACCGGGCCTATTCCGACCTGATGTCGATGGGGTATTTCCGCAGCGCCCGCATCGCCTTCGTCGAGCAGCCGCAGACGGTCGACGTGACCAACTATGTCACCTACATCGGTGCCACGGCCGATTCGACGCGCACCGACTACACCAAGGAGGGCTACCTGACCTGCGACATCCTCTGCACGCCGACGCTCCGGCAGAGTTTCAAGGTCGAGCTGGAGGGAAGCACGACTTCGAGTTTCTACGGCCTCAAGGCGACCGTGGGCTACCAGAACCGCAACATCTTCCGCGGTGCCGAGTCGTTCGACGTGTCGTTCACAGCCGGCTACGAATTCATGAAGGCGCCCGATGCCCGGAAACGCCGCGCCACGGAGTTCGGCGCCACGGCAGGCCTTACGTTCCCGCGTTTTCTGGTGCCGTGGCGGCCGATGCGCTACCGCTCGGTCAACCAGCCCAAGACCAAAATCGAGCTTTCGATCAACTTCCAGGATCGGCCCTACTACCGTCGTACGCTGTCGAGCGCCGGCATCACCTACTTGTGGAGCGACTCGCGCTACTCGTCGTTTTCGCTGCGGCCGATCGACATCAATGTGGTCGACGTGAGCTATCTGGACGACAGCTTCCTGAACGGTACGAAGAACAAATATCTGATCTACAGCTACCAATCGCAGTTCATCGGGGGGCTGGCCTTCAGCTACGGCTACAACAACCAGTTCAAGAATATGGGCGGCAATGCCACGGTGATCCGCTTCAATGCCGAGACGGCGGGCAACCTGATCGACGGGCTGGAGCACCTCTTCTCGAAACCCTATGAGGATAAGGGCTATTACCGGATTTTCGGGCTGCGCTATGCGCAGTATTTCCGCACCGACTTGAGCGTGAGCCGCAAGAACATGCTGGGCGAGAAAACGGCCCTCGCATGGCGTTTCTACGGCGGTGTGGCGATGGCCTACGGCAATTCGCAGAGCGTGCCTTTCGACCGCCAATTCTATGCCGGCGGCAGCAACAGCATGCGCGGCTGGACGCCCCGAACGCTGGGGCCGGGTTCGATGCCCGACCCGCACAGCCCGTTCCCGGTGCAGACGGGCGACGTGAAGCTGGAAGCCAACCTGGAGTTCCGGTTCCCGATCTGGGGCATCGTCCACGGCGCGACGTTCCTCGACGCGGGCAACATCTGGTACATCCGCACCAATCCGGCGGAGTATACCGACGATGCGGTGTTCTACTTCAGCAAATTCTATCGCCAGCTGGGCTTCGACACGGGCGTGGGTCTGCGTCTGGACATCAAGTTCGCGGTGCTGCGTCTGGACTGGGGCATTCAACTCCACAACCCCAATGCCCCTGCGGGCGAGCGGTGGATCCACAACTTCCGCTGGAAGAACACGGCGCTGAACTTCGGCGTGGGGTATCCGTTTTAAAAGAGGCGAAAAAGAGTGCGGTTATCCGCAAAATCCCTATTCGTTCGATAGGTTTCGGCTGTCCCGGCCTGCGGGGCACGCGCGTTTTTTGCGGCTCTCCGCCGGGAGAGTTGCGGCCCGCACGACTCCGAAAGCCCGCATTCGAAAGCCGAAATTCGAGAGTTGAAATTCGAAAGCCGCTATTTATAAGGTAGTCTTGCGGACGAGTTGAAAAGAGCGCGGTGTCCGGCTCTGTTTTCGCATATCCGTGAATTTTACCTGCTTATCTTATCGGAAACAGCCGAAAAATGTCCCCCCCCCTCGTCTCCGGAGCCGTCGGAGGCTTTGTATTGCGAGGGCGACATGCCCGTATTGCGTTTGAAGTAGCTCCCGAAAAACGACTGGTTGGGGAAGTTGAGCGTGTAGGCGATCTCCTGGATGCTGAGGTTCGAGTATTTGAGCAGGGTCTTCGCCTCCAGCACCACGTAGATTTCGATCCATTCCGACACCGATTTCTTGCTCACCTGCTTGACCAGCGTGGTGAGGTATTTGGGCGTGATGCACAGTTGCTGGGCGTAGAATCCCACGCTGCGCTCGGTTTTGTAGTGCCGGCTCAACTCCTGGAGGAAGCGCCGGAAATAGTTGTCCGCACGGTCGGGCTTGCGGTTCGCGGGTTCGGGATGCGCCTCCAGATAGTGTTCGACGGTCGTGCCGATCTTGTAGAGGGTCGCCATGAACAGATTGCTGACGATCCGGTCGGCGAATGCGGAGGTCGGAGCTTCGATTTCGTGCTCCATCAACGCGATGAACCTGCATAGCTCCTCGCTCTCCCGAGCCGAGATGTCGATCGAGGGGTGGGCGCTCAACTGCAGCATCAGGGGCATCAGGTGTTTCATGTCGATGTTCATGCGCTGCAGGAACTGCGACGAGACGACGACCATGTGTCCTTCGAGCGTGCCGTTGGCGTGGGCCTGGATGATGTTCTGCGGCGCGATCATGAAGAGCGTGTTTTCCCGCAGGGTGTATTCGTTGAGATTGAGCGAAATCGTCGTCTCGCCCCGGGTGCCGATGCCGACGATGAAGGCATCGATGCGGCAGGGGAAGAGGAACGCGTCGAGCTGGGAGACCCCTTTGTGTGCGATGACGAACTCCTGCGACGAGGCGGTGTCGCGGCCCGCTTTGGCGAGCAGCTCGCTCAAGGTGAAATCGGTGACGGAGCGGATGGTTTTTGTCGATCGGGTATTCATCGTGTCGAAAATTTACGACAAATATAGATCATTTCTTGCTATGAACGGTTCGAAACGTCCGATCTTCGGACGAATCGAACAACAAGCGGGCGATAACGAAAAACGCGCCGCAACGATTGCGGCGCGTTGAAATCCGTTCGAACGCAATCGGGCCGACCAGCGGCACAGGGTCGGGCGATCGCTGTCCGGTTCGCTGCCTATTCGGCGGCCGGCGTCTCGGTGATGCCCAGCTCGGTGCGCACCAGCGGTGCGATGTCGGTGAGCTGGTTCTCGTCGAACGAAGCCAGCGAACCGGTGGCCGTGTCGAAAACGGCGATATAGCCGTTGTCCTTGGCTACCTTGTCGATCGCGGCCTTGGCCTTGTCGATGATGGGAGCCAGCAACTCCTGCTGTTTCTTCTGGTAGTCCTGCTGCGCGATCTGCTCGAACTCCTGACGGCGGTTCTGCAGCTCCTGCAGCTCCTTCTCCTTGAGCTGACGCACGGCGTCGGAGTAGGAGGCGTAGTTCTTCTGGTAGTCGGCCAGCTTCTGGTTGAACTCCACGGCTATGGTCTCCAGGTTGTCTTCGAGGTCTTTGCCGTAGGCCTGCATATTGGTGTTCATCTCTTTGGTTTCGGGCATCGCCAGCAGGATCTCCTGGGTGTTGATGCGTCCGAACTTCTGGGCGAAAAGCGACGAAGCGCTCAACGTCAATGCAACCGCGAGGGTCAGTTTGATAGCCTTTTTCATAGGGATAGTTATTCGTTAAGTTTTCGATGTGCTATTTTTTCAGCAGGGCGATCACCTGCTCCGTGCGCTCTGCGGCGGGGGCGGCGTAGAGCAGCGTGGGGTTGTTCGACGAGTCGACGACGACCGTCGCACCCGTCTGCCGGGCATAGGCTTCGATGGCGGCGAAGACCTGCTTCTGGATGGGTTCGATCATCTCGACGCGCTTTTTCATCAGGGTGCCTTCCTGCCCGAAGATGCTCTCCTGGTAGTCGGTAGCCTCCTTTTCGAGGGCCAGAATGGCGTTCTCGCGCGACTGGCGTACGGAGGCCGAGAGCGAGGCTTTCTGGGCCACGTAGGCGTTGTAATATTGCTCGACCTCGGCGAAGCGGGCGTCGACCTGCTGCTGGTATTGCTCGGCGAGCTTGTCGAGCGAGGCGATGGCCGTGTTGTAGGCGTCGAGCGACTTGAAGATTTTTTCGCTGTTGACGACGATGCAGTTCTGGGCCGATGCGAGGGCGGCCGTCAGGACGAACACTGCGAGGAACATCAGACGTTTCATAGCAATTCGGTTTTTAGTCGTTTCATGCGAACCGCCGACCGGGTGGTCGGGGGCATATAAATATATGCTTTTTTCAAATATATTGCTTTCAAATATACTGCCAGCCGGCTGACGGATTTCGCAGCCCTGCGTCGTCCGGCACCTCTGCACCTCTGCACCTCTGCACCTCTGCACCTCCGGTTGTCGCCGGTCGTCTGTCTGTCTGTCTGTCTGTCTGTCTGTCGACTCGTCGCATCTCCCGTTCGTCG
>CAMWJM010000036.1 GCA_947174575.1 uncultured Alistipes sp.
ATTTTTTTTCAGTTCCCACTCCCTAGTTTTTGTCCTTTTCTATTTTCTCCATCACTGCGTTCAAGACCTTGAGCTTGTCCGCGTTCACTTGTGCTTTTTCTGCCATTATCGTACTTTTTTATTTGTTTGTCTATTCGGTATACAGATCCAATATCTGGCGATAGTGGTTCTTGGTGTCTACTTTCTCGACGATCTTTTCGATGCGGCCTTCGGCGTCGATGACGAACGTCGTGCGCAGGATGCCCATGTATTTGCGTCCGTACATCGATTTCTCGGCCCATACGCCGTAGGCTTCGGCCACCGAGTGGTCGGTGTCGGCCAGCAGCGTGAAGCCCAATTCGTGCTTGGCGCGGAAATTCCGGTGCGACTTCTCGCTGTCGGGACTCACGCCGATGATCCGGAACCCGAGGCGCGCCAACTCGGCCTGGCCGTCGCGCAGGCTCTGCGCTTCGAGCGTGCAGCCCGAGGTGTTGTCCTTCGGATAGAAGTAGAGGATCACGCGCTGACCGCGCAAGTCGTTTAGCGTCAGCGGTCCGCCGTCCTGGGTCGTCGAGCGGAAATCGGGAGCCGGTTGTCCCGGTTGCGGTTTGGCCATGGTTCGGTGCGCAATAAAAACGGGTTTCTGGGCGGCAGATCGCGCGTGCAGGTCGAAAGCCTCGCCGACGGTCTACCCTATTTTCTACAAAGATAGTAAAAATCCTTTTCGGGCGGTGCGTTGTCGGCTACTTTTTCGCTGCTCAATCCCATGCGTAGGTCACTTCGATTTGTTCGTTGAACTCTTCCTGCGTGGTGTTGAGTTTCTTGTGGCAGGCCGGGCAGCGGATGGCCGTTTCGGTCTCCACGAAGTCGCCGCAGCCGATGCAGGCCGGCAGGACGCCGTAACCCGGTTGCGGATAGTGGTCGAACCGAGCGCCGCAATGGCGGCATCTGATTTTGTAAGCAGTTCCCATGATCGATTGTTTTTTTTTGGTTTTACGATGCAAAGGAACGGCGGTTTTGTGTCAGTTTGTGACACAAATTGAGAAAATGCGATTTTTTTGTAAAAACGCCCCTGTTTCCGGGCTGCGGTGCCGCAATAGTCTGCGCTTCCGGGAGCGAAACGGCACTGTTTCAGAGCTTCCGCACCATTTCGAATTGCCGGCCTTTGAGCGGAATGTTCATTGACCGGAGAAATCGCATGAAGGATGCACAGCCGGTTTCGGTGTTGATGACTTTGATCGCATCGGCTTCGATGGTTTCGAGGGCGCGGCGAAAGAGCGCCGAGCCGATCCCTTGCCTGCGGAGTCCGGGGGCGACGGCCAGTTGCGTGATGTCGCCCGACGCAGGTTCGCAGATGCAGTAGCCGAGCAGTTCGTTGTCGCGATAGAGTCCCAGTCCGATCAGGTCTGCGCCGGCCCGGGCAACCGAATCGCTGTCGTTCTGCCACGAGGGGCGGAAATCGAGGAAATCGGGGTGGCGGAGCAGCGTATCGGGCGTCGCGGGGCGGATCGCATGGGGAAAGACGGGACATTTTTCCGGAATGCGGATCGCGGATTTCGCTTGTCCGAAGTAGTCGAATTCGCGGGTCGCTTCGAACCCCGTTTTCCGATACACGGCAATGGCTGCCGGGTTGTGCTGGAGTACTTCCAGGAGATATTGCCGAATGCCTGCCGCCTGCAGATGCGGGATCGAGGCGGTGAAAATCCGCGATGCCAACCCCTGGCCGCGGTATTCCGGCAGAGTTCCCGTGCCGGTGTCGTAAGCCGTCGGCAGCCCGTCGTGCCGGCCGATGCCGTTGAACGTGAAAGCGGCGATGCGCTCGCCGTCGAATGCCGCGAACGAGAGTTCGGGAGCGAACCCCCGGCGGCGGAGCATCTTGCGTAGGTCTTCGCGGCCCGGATGGATTTCGTAGTCGGCGAAAGCTCGCGCAAAGGCTTCGTAGAGCGTATCGAAGTCGGTGTCGGCTAAAGAGCGGATTTCCATAGCGAGGTGTTTCAAAGTGTGTTTGCTGTCATGTAGCGGCGGAGATATTCGGTCAGTTCGGGAGTGTCGACGATGCGTATGTCGTCCAGCAACCCCACCGCGAAGCGCCCTACGCCCGCCATGCCGGCGACTTGGGTGTCCAGGAGCCAGCGGCCGCCGTCGAGCGGCCGGATGTCGCGTTCGGCCAGCGGGTATTCCTCGCACAGCAGGTTGTAGGCCAGCATGCCCAGTTCGAGCCGCACGCGGTAGCGGCGTTCGCCGTGCATGCGGAATGCGTCGATGAAGCCCTCGCGGTGCTCGGCCGCATGCTCCCACTCCTCGCCCAGCGTCACCGAGCCGATGCGCGAGGTCTTGAACAGTTTGTTGCGTCCGTCTTCCGGGTCGTAGCACCACACCTGCACATAGTTGGTCGTGAACGCGAACGGCTCCACCCTGCGGTCGCGCACCTCGCCTCCGTGGGCCGATTGATAGCCGTGCAGCGTCGCCTGCCGCCCTTGCTCGATCGCTTCGATCAGGCGGCGGATGTTCGGGGCGTTCTTGCCGCACACCACGGTGTCGGCCAGCGTCTTGCTGTCGTAGACCGAGTAGAGTTTGCGCTTCAGATTTTGTTTCAGGAGGTTCGTGTCGTCGATATTCTCGATCGCGCTTTTCAGGATTACGGCTTCTTCTTCCGTGAAATGCACCAGCTGCGATATGTCCCGGAAATGGGGCGACTCTTTGTCCAGACGGATGCAGTCGCCCGTTTTCTTGATCACGAAGCCCGCTTCGCGGAACGTGTCGATGTAGCGATACACCGTGCGACGCGACATTGCGAGCCGCTCGGCCAGCTGGTCGACGTTGTAGGTCGTATTGGCCGTCAGCAGCTTCATGAGCCGCAGCAGCCGTTCCAATTTGGGTTGATCCATAAGGCGAAGGTACGAAAAAACCACGACAGGATGATGCCGTGGCTTAAAAGTCTTCGGAAAGATTTTTCCGTTTATTGCGCCAGAATTTTCTTTTCGATCTCTTCCACTTGGTGGCGGAACGACTTGTCGGTTTCCAGCAGGTTGGTCACCGCCTTGCACGAGTGGAGCACCGTGGCGTGGTTGCGGCCGCCGATCGACGCGCCGATGGTCGTCAGCGGCGCTTTGGTGTGCTGCTTGGCCAGATACATGGCGATCTGCCGCGCCTGCGCTATTTCGCGGGTACGCTCCGTGGAGTTGAAGCGCGCGAAATCCAGCCCGAAGTGCTTGCATACCACTTCGATGATATGATCGATCGTGATCTCCTTCTGGTAGAGCTTCACATAGACTTTCAGAATCTCCTTGGCCAGCGACGGCGTGATCTTGCGCCCCAGGAACGAGGCGTTGGCCACCAGCGACGAGAGGGCACCCTCGATTTCGCGCACGTTGGCCGAGATGTTGTCGGCCAGGTAGGCCGCCACTTCGTCCGAGATCTGCGCGCCCAGACGCTGCGCCTTGGCGTGGATGATCTTCAACTTGGTTTCGTAGTCGGGCGCGTCCAGCCGCGTCGAAAGCCCCCACTTGAAGCGCGTGAGCAGTCGCTGTTCGATGTCTTTCAGCTCCACGGGCGGCTTGTCCGAGGTCAGCACCAGTTGCTTGCCGGCCAGCTGCAGGTGGTTGAAGATGTTGAAGAACGCGTTCTGCGTACCCGTCTTGCCCGTCAGCTCCTGAATGTCGTCGATGATCAGCACGTCGATCATCTGGTAGAAATGGATGAAGTCGGGGATTTCACCGTTCTTGTACGCCGTCTGGAACTGCGCCTGGAACTTGTTCATCGAGACATAGAGCACCTGCAGCTCGGGGTGGCGCTGGCGCACCTCGTGACCGATCGACTGCACGATGTGGGTCTTTCCCAGGCCCGAATCTCCATATATATATAAGGGGTTGAACGGTGTGTTGCCCGGATCGACCGCCACGGCCATGCCCGCCGAGCGGGCCAGACGGTTGCATTCGCCCTCGATGAACGTACCGAACGTCAGATTCGGATTCAACTGCGGATCGATAATGATCTTTTTGAGACCCGGAATGACGAAAGGATTCTTTATATTTGCGGTGTCGGTCTGGGTGTTGAACCGCGAAATAGCCGTCGTGTCGGCGTCGGCCGCCACGCTCACGGGCGCCGTGGCCCGGGGTACGGCATAGTGCAGCCGCGTCTGCTGGCCGTAGAGCTGCGAGATGATGGGTTTCAGAAACGGGATGTAGTTCTTCTCGATCTGGTGGACGTAGCTCTCGTTGGGTACCCGCAGACGCAGCGTCGTGCCGTCGAATTCGAGCGGTACGATGGGTTGGAACCACTTCCGGAACTCCTCGGCGGAAGTCTGGGCCTTGATGCGGTCCAGGCAGTTCTGCCACATATCGCTATATGTCTGCGAGTTGGTTAACATGACAAGGGTTGCACTGTTTTTGATGCGACAAAGTTGTGAATAAATTCGCAGAAAAAAGATCGAAATTCGGTTGCAAATATTCTTTTTTTATATATAGAAAAACAACGGTTTCCGGTCTCGAAATTTTAACTCGTTGATATTGAATAATCGAATATTATTGCTTATATTTGCATATAAAATTTTTAGAGCGGATCGATTTCGAACTATAAATAAAACCAATGAATCTTATGGCAAACGAAGTGGAACAGATGGTGCTCCGGAAAGCACAGACGTGGCTCGACGGTCACTACGACGAAGCGACCAAAAAGCAGGTCAAGCATTTGATGGACAACGACATGAAGGAGCTGGTCGAGAGCTTCTACAAGGATCTCGAATTCGGCACGGGCGGCCTGCGCGGCATCATGGGCGTGGGTTCGAACCGCATGAACATCTACACCGTGGGCGCAGCCACGCAGGGCTTGGCCAACTACCTGCGCCGGAACTTCGCCGGCGAGCGCATCCGCGTGGCGATCGGTCACGACAGCCGCAACAATTCGCGCATGTTCGCCGAGCATGTGGCCGACATTTTCGCTTCGAACGATTTCGACGTCTTTCTCTTCGACTCGCTGCGCCCGACGCCCGAGTTGAGCTTCGCCATCCGCGAGCTGAAGTGCCATTCGGGCGTGGTCGTCACGGCGTCGCACAACCCCAAGGAGTACAACGGCTACAAGGCCTACTGGACGGACGGTTCGCAGGTCACCCCGCCGCACGACAAGAACATCATCGAGGAGGTCGCCAAGATCACCGATGTCGACATGATCCTCACGGGCAAGAACCCCGGCAACATCACGATCCTCGACGAGAAGTTCGACGAAATCTATCTGAATAAGGTACACGAACTCTCGCTCTCGCCCGAGGCCGTGAAGAAGCACCACGACATGAAGATCGTCTACACCCCGCTCCACGGCTCGGGCGTGCGTCTGGTGCCTGCGTCGCTCAAGAAGTTCGGCTTCACCAACGTGAAGCTCGTGCCCGAACAGGCGATCGTCGACGGCAACTTCCCCACCGTCGAGTCGCCCAACCCCGAGGAGCGTAAAACCATGTCCAAGGCGATCGACCTCGCTGCCAAGGAGGGTGCCGACCTCGTGTTGGCCACCGACCCCGACTCCGACCGCATCGGCGTGGCGTTGCGCAACAAGAAGGGCGAATACGTCCTGCTGAACGGCAACCAGACCCTCGTGCTGCTGATGAGTTACCAGCTCACCCGCTGGGCCGAATTGGGCAAGCTCGACGGCAAGCAGTATGTCGTCAAGACCATCGTCACTTCGCAGATGGCCAATGCCGTGGCCGAGCACTTCGGCGTGAAGTGCTACGACTGCCTCACGGGCTTCAAGTACATCGCCAAGATCATCCGCGACAACGAGGGCAAGACCAAGTATATCGGCGGCGGCGAGGAGTCGTTCGGCTATCTGGCCGGCGACTACGTGCGCGACAAGGACGCCGTGTCGGCCTGCTCGTTGGCGGCCGAGGCTGCGGCGTGGGCCATGGATACCATGGGCCTGACGCTCTACGAGTGGCTGCAGGAACTTTATGTCAAGTACGGGTTCTACCGCGAGGGCCTCGTTTCGGTCGTCCGCAAGGGCAAGGAGGGCGCCGAGCTGATCCAGAAGATGATGGTCGACTTCCGCGCCACCCCGCCCAAGACCATTCTGGGGTCGCCCGTGGTGAAGATCAACGACTTTCTCACCTTGGAGCAGACCGACGTGAAGAGCGGCGCCAAGACCCCGATCGAGCAGGACAAGAGCAACGTGCTGCAGTGGTTCACCGAGGACGGGACGCTGGTTTCCGTGCGTCCGTCGGGCACCGAGCCGAAGATCAAGTTCTACTTCGGCGTCAAAGCTCCGCTGGCCTCCGTGGCCGACTTCGACACCGTCCTCGCCCAGCTCGACGCCAAAATTGAGGGCATCAAGAAAGACCTCAAGCTCGAATAATCGCAGCTCGTCTCGCTTTCCCGGCACCCGTTTTTCAGCGGGTGCCGGTTTTTTCGACCGCCCCACTCCAACCGCTGCCCCCCCCCGTTGTTGCGTTTCGGGAAACTTTTTCTAAATTTGCCGCTACCGTTCATCTATCGACTTGATCTATGGCTACCATTATCCGAAAGGAGGAGCGCGATTATCGCCCCAATCCGAATAAAATCGACGGCTTCCGCATCCTGACCGATATTTCGCGGCAGGAAAAGGGCATCGATCCCCGCTATTTGAATTTCGATTTGCGGCAGTTGAATCCGGGGCAGTATTGCGCGGCCTATCATTTCCACCGCTATGCCGAGGAGCTGTTCTTGATCTTGTCCGGTTCGGCGACCCTTCGGACTCCCTCCGGACTGGATGTCGTCGACGAGGGCGATATTCTGTTTTTCGAGGCGGGCGAGAGCGGCGCGCACCAGCTCTACAACCATACCGACGCCCCTTGCACCTATCTCGATATGCGGTCGTACATCGGCCACGACGTATGCGAATATCCCGATTCGGACAAAATCATCCTCGTACCCGGTGGCGAAACGTTCCGCCGCAGCGAGCAGTATCCCTATTTCGACGGCGAGACGGAGGTTGATGAACTTTGGGCCGATTTACGCAAGGACGAATAGGCTGAAAATACATCTCGAAACAACCATGAACGAATTGCAGGGCGGCCGACCGTCGGATTGATGACGCCCTCACCAGAAAGTTCAGGAAGCTATTCGATCTCTTGCGATAGAGGCCTATATTCAGTAAAAAAAACAGCCGGATATATCCGGCTGTTTTTCATTTACTTACATGCTCGAAATGCATTTTCTTCCCCAAAAATTTGCGGGGGGGGGAATTTTACTACCTTTGCCGCATGAACAATAACCAAAACCCTTTACAATCATGAAGAAATTCTTACTTTTGGCAGCCGTCGCCGGTTGCCTGGCGTTCGCCGGCTGCGACAAGGATGAAACGGACATGCATCCGTCGCTCACACATTCGGTTTGGGTCTGCCGGACTGGATCGGCTGATTTTACTTGGGAATTTACGTTTACGACGAATTCCGACGCGCGCGCAACTCTTACCTCCGTAATTTTGGGCAAAGCGGAAACATTCATGTATCATTATGTTTATAATGATCCGACCGTATTTTTCGAAGGTTTGGGGAATGCTGCCGATTTAAGAGGCGATATGTCCGACGATTATAAAACGATGACCATTACAAATATCTCTACAGGTAAACAAATAGGCATATTTTCCAAACAATAAAATCAAACGGCCGAACAACTTCGGCCGTTTTGTTTTTGCAAAATATTTACACCTATTTCAGCTTTTCGTTCGCCTTGTGCCGCTCTTTGTCGCGGGCGGTTTTCTTGGCGAAGTTGGCTTCTACGGCGGCCGTGAGGTCTACGCCCGTCTGGTTCGCCAGGCACACCAGCACCCACAGCACGTCGGCCATTTCGTCGCCGAGGTCGTCTTTCTCGCCCGCCTTGAACGACTGGTCGCCATAGCGGCGCGCCATGATGCGGGCCAGCTCCCCTACCTCCTCGGTCAGGCACGCCATGTTGGTCAGCTCCGAGAAGTAACGCACGCCGTACTCCTTGATCCAGGCATCTACCCTCTCCTGCAATTCCTTGATTTCCATATCGGCTGTTATACGTAAATTACGGTTGTCTCCCCCCCCCGCTGCACGTCCGGCAGCGGATCTTCCGACGGGCATATCTTCGGCATCTTGTGCGGACGCAGACTGCATTCATCCGACGGGGAACCCGATTCCGGAAGTTGTCGCGGGTGTTATTTTATTCGTATGATATTCAACCCGTCGCGGATCGGCACGATCACGTTTTCCACTCGCGGGTCTTCCACCGCCATGCGGTTGAACTCCACCAGAGCCTGCGTGTGGCGGTCGTTGTGCGCCACAGGTTCCGCCACCTTGCCCGACCACAGAATATTGTCCGCCACGAGCACTGTCCCGCTGTGTACCAGTGCTTTGTCTCCGTTGCAGCCCAACAGCATGCGGTAGTAGTCGGGATATTCGCGCTTGTCGCCGTCGATGAATACGAGGTCGAATTCCGTCCCCAATGTCGGCGCTATGTCGAGCGCCGAGCCGATGTGGAGCCGGATTTTCGAGCTGTGGGGCGAGCGGTCGAAGTAGCTCTGCGCCAGCTCTTCCAGCTCGTCGTCCACTTCGATCGTGTCGAGTCGCGCACCCGCTTCCAGCCCTGCAGCCATGGCGAGCGCCGAGTAGCCCGTGAAAGTGCCGATTTCCAGCACGCGCTGCGGCCGCAGCATGCGCACGAGCATTTGCAATAGCTGCCCTTGTATGTGTCCCGACAGCATGCGCGGCGCGATCATCCGTTGGTGCGTCTCGCGGTCGAGCTGCCGCAGCAGCTCCGCTTCGGGTTCGGTGTGTTCGTGGATATAGCGTTCCAGAGCGTCCATGCTATTCCTTGTAGAAGCCGTGTTTGTTGAAGGCGTACAATGCGGCGATCGCTTCCGGCGTATCGGCGCCGAGTGCCAGTAGGCATTCGCGCGTGAACTCCAGATAGCCCGAGCCGTTGGCCGTCACGATGTTGCCGTCGCGTATCGCCTGTCGTTCTTCATAGCGCGCCGCTCCCGTGTAGCGGTCGCCGCCCCACTTTTGCAGCATCTCGACCGTGTTGCCCGTGTGGCGCACGTCGTTCAGAAAGCCGTGTGCCGCCAGAAACGAGGCTGCGTTGCAAATCGCCCCCACCACCGCACCGCGCCGCAGCGCTTCGGCGACCAGCGGGACTATTTTTTCGGCTTCGGGCGCGTCCCAGCTCATGCCGCCCGCGAGGATCAATCCCGCAC